>JBEIFN010000037.1:0-12578 GCA_040382435.1 Alphaproteobacteria bacterium | reverse complement strand
TAGAGCAGGTAGGCGCTACCCGCCTTGGAGACGCCACCGGTGGTCGTCTCGGGCGCGCCGACAAGGATGTCGTCGGCGCCGTCGTTGTCGACGTCGGCGATGGCGAGGCTGGAACCGAACGCGGCGCCCGTGCCCTCGCCCTTGATCGTGACGTCGGCCGAGGTGACCGAGTACGTACCGGCTGTCGGCGCGTAGAACACGTGCACGGCACCCTGATCGAGCGCAGGCACCGGCGCGCGGTACGAGCCGATCACGAGGTCGGCGGCGCCGTCCCCGTCGACGTCGCCGACCTCGATGTCGGTGCCGAGCGAGGCGTTGGGGCGGCTGCCGTCGATCAAGATGTCGTAGGACCAGAAGCGGGCCGCCGACGTCGGGTTGAAGTCATACGCGCCCGGAGCGGTGCTGCCGAACTTGATGTAGACCGTACCCGCGTTGAGGGCGCCGCGGTCGCTGCCCGGAGCGGCCACCGCCATCTCCGCCAGACCGTCGCCGTTCAGGTCGGGGATGATACGGACCGTAGCGCCGAGCTGGTCGTTGGCGACAGCACCCGAGAAGGTGCCGTGCGCACTGGCGTATCCAACCACGCCGCCCTTGTAGTGCATGCCGTCGCAGTCGTTGTCGACGAAGTCACAGACCACGGTGGCAGCAGGCAGGACGCCGATGTTGCCGTCATCGCAGTCCGAGCTGTTCGAGACGTAGCCCGCGACGGACGAGCAGGACCGAACGGTGTCGGTGTAGTCGCCCCACGAGTCGCCATCGCTGTCGGCGTAGAACGTGCCTGCGTCCTTGGAGGTGGCATCATCCACCGCGCCGTCGCAGTTGTTATCGACCAAGTCGCACATCTCCGCGACGCCCGGCTTGATCGCCGAAGACGTGTCGTTGCAGTCGCCGCCGACGTTGACCACCGCCACGATGAACGTGCCGGGATCGGTGCAGGCGCTCACGCACAGCGAGGTGGCGCCGTAGGCGTCGCCGTCGGCGTCGGGGCAGTACAGCGTGGCGTCGACGGCAGCGCCATCGTCGGCAGCGCCGTTGCAGTCGTTGTCGATGCTGTCGCCGCAGAGCTCGTCAGCGCCCGGGTTGACGGCGACGTTGCCGTCGTCGCACTCCTGGCAAGCGCCGAAGCCGTCGCCGTCGTGGTCGACCGCGCCGGTGAAGCCGTCGCAGTTGAAGTCGATGGCACCACAGGCCTCAGGAGCGCCGGGCTTGTACGCCGCGCTGGCGTCGTTGCAGTCGTCGCTGTTGGCGACCGTTCCGGCAGGCTGCGTGCAAGCCGTAACGCTCGTGCTGCCACCGAAGCCGTCACCGTCGGTGTCGGCGTACCAAGGCACCAGGTCAGCGGCGTCCTCGCCACCGTAGTAGCCCACCATCAGGCCCTGACGGAAAGCACCGGCGGTGACCTTGCGGCCCTGCCAAGCCGTGGTGACAGCGTCGTCGTAGCCGTCGCCGTTGAGGTCGCCCGCGGCGACCGCCGCACCCGCGAAGTCGAGGTACTCACGGCCCTGGATGATGCCGTCGTCGGTGGCGTTGACCGGGCGCGTGCCAGTGAACGGTCCGTACATCACGTACGACGCACCCGACTGCGACACCGCGCCGTCGGCGCGCTCGGCGCCAACGATCACGTCGTTGTAGCCGTCGCCGTCGAAGTCGACGTTGGCCTGAATCGAAGAGCCGAGCAGGTCGTTGGCGTCCGTGCCGAGACGACGGGCATCGTAGGCTGCGTCGATCGAGACGAGCTCGCGAACGGCCCAGTCGTCCTTGCCGTGGATCAAATAGGCGGCGCCGCGCTTGGAGGTGCCGTACTGCTTGGCGCCGAGCCAGAAGTCGTCGAGGCCGTCACCGTTGACGTCGCCCGCGGCGGCGATCGCCGAACCCGTGCGGGAGCTCGCGATGCCGCGGAAGGCCACGTCGGCCTCGCCGACCGCGATCTGCCCAGCGAACGAGCCGGCACCGTAGAAGAGGTAGCCCGCGCCGTTGTTCAGGCCGCCATCGTCGATGCGCGGCGCGCCGATCATCAGGTCGTCGTAGCCGTCGCCGTTGACGTCGCCGACCGTACCGACCGCCTCACCGACCGAGGACTCCGCCTGGGTGGTGGTGATCACGAAGTCGGAGAGGTACGACGGGACGATGCCCGTGACCGGACCGTAGTAGACGTAGGCCGCGCCTGCGTCGAGGTTCGCGAGGTTGTCTTGGCCCGGGGCACCGACGACCACATCGCCGAACCCGTCACCGTTGACGTCGCCCGCGGCTGCGACGGCGGCACCGAAGGTGTCGCCTGCGGCCAGACCGGTGAACCGCGCGGTCGCGGTGGACGCCAACGCGTAGGTGCCCACGCGGCTGCCACCGAGCATCAGGTAGGCCGAACCAGCCGGAGCGGTACCGCCCACCTGCGAGGGCGCACCGATCAGCATGTCATCGATGCCGTCGGCGTCGATGTCACCGGCGTTCGCCACCGACCAGCCGGCCTGCTGGCCCGCGCCCGCGCCGATGAAGATCGCGTCGGCGTCTTGGCCTGCGAGGGCCGCACCCGGCAGATGCGGACCGTAGAAGAGGTAGGCAGCGCCCGAGGACGACCCGTTGTAGTCGGAACCCGGCGAGCCGACGATGAGGTCGACGTTGCCGTCGCCGTCAAAGTCACCCGTGGCAACCGACATACCGAAGTAGTCCTTGGCGACCTGACCAGCGTAGACCCGCTCGGCGCTTTCGAGCGCGCCAGCGCCAGTGAGAAGGCCGAATCCATCGCAGGAATCGGCGACACCGTAGGCCACGGTGGACAGCATCAGGGACAGAACGCCAACCTGAGCGAGAACCGTCTTGTTCATGTTCAACCTCCCCCGGCGAGTGGCTGGGAAGACAACGCGCGTTTCCACAGGACCACGATACCCCATCCGCGGACTTCGCGCCGCAAGCCGATCGACAAGGATCGCAAGATGGGCGTTGATCGGCACCAATGCGTCATCCATCGCGGCGTAAAAACTTTCAACCGCGTCGAACGGGGCGCAGGGGCGCGGCGCGCGCGGCGGCGTCAACGGATCGGAGTCGGCAAGTGGTGCGGCGGACGCTCGTGGCCCGTCCCCGCCTCCATCATCGCAGGCAGCTCATCCCTCACCTCGGCGAGCTCGGCCTCCAAGCGCTCGACTTTGGTCGCGAGCAACCGCACCACGTCGTCGAGCTCGAGCAACCGATGTTCGAGAAAGGCCACGCGAACTTCCCAATCGGTGGTCGTCACTTCGTTCATCGCTCAGCCTCCCTCGACGTCGCGCCTTTACGCCCGACGGAGACGGGCTAACGTCTTTCGGAACAGGGGGACCCATGACGTCGTCGGACATCTTCCACGAGCCCACCATTCGGGAACTCACCGAGACGATGCCTGCGGACCTGATGCTCTCGATCCTCGAGACGTACCAGGTAGAGGCGACCTCCGACCTCGCCAAGCTTCGCGACGCGCTGGCAGCCGACGACGGCAAGGCCGCGCGGGAGCGGTCTCACCGGATCAAGAGCGCGAGCCTGACCTTTGGCGCGGCCGGCGTCGCCCGGCTCGCCGCCGAAGCCGAAGATCTCTCCCGGCAGGGCCATCACGCCGCGTCGGCGCCGCTGTTGGATCCAATGGCCGCCGCCATTCAAGCCTTCGTCGACGCCCTCACCGCGCGACTCGGCGGCTAGGAGCCCGCCGAGCGAACGAAGTCTGCAAAGGACTGCAACCCGGCTTCGACGTACAGCGCCGCGAGACGTTCGCGGAGGCCATCGGGGAACCGGTCCTCGGCGGCGGCGACATCCAGCCACCACGCCGCACGATCCGCCGCGGGGCGCGTCGGATCCATGGCGAGGCGGAGGTACGGCGCCGCGTCGATCGGCTCCTGCCAACCACTGGACGCCGCGACCGACGTCCAGTCCTCTTCGAACGTCCAAAGAGGGAGGCCCATCATCGCGGTCGCGGCCTCGCGCGCCACGTCGACGTCCCCCAAGCGGACCGCCACGGCCCAACGGGTGCGAAGCGCCGCCGCCCACTCCGGAGCGCGCGACGCGTCACGGTCGCCAGCGACGCGCGCCGCCATCGCGTCTCCCCGCGAGAGGTGTCGTAGCGCGCGCCCGAGCGAAGCGTCCCACGCATCGAGCCGGTTCAAGGCTAGGTATCGGTCGAGCCCAACGGCGGCCGCCGCCCCCGGCCGGTAGCCCACCCTCCCGGCCGCGACCGCGTCGTCTGCATGGAGGCGTCCCGCGACGTCCTCCGTGGCGAGCCACCGATGCAGGGCGTTCGCCGGCGTGGCGGCCCACCAGCGAAGGCGTGGTCCACAGCCGGACACCACGGGCACCGCCACCGCATCATCCGGAGTCGGCCACCACAGCAGACCCAGAGATTCGCCCTGGGCGGTTTGACCAAGCGGTGCGACCAGCGGATGACACGGTGCCAGCGGGTCCGTCGGCCTCAGGCGCCCCGCGAAGGCCAGCGTCTCGGGGGGCAGGATCCGGTCGGAGGGATGAGCGATCTGCATGCGGACACATTCTGTCCTTGCTGGGCGTTACAGCGGCCTCCGAGAGGTAACCCATGCTGCGATGGCTGACGGTGCGTGACTTCGCCGTGCTCGCCCACGTCGATCTGGAGTTTGCCGAGGGCCTCACCGTCGTGACGGGCGAGACCGGCGCGGGCAAGTCGATGGTGGTCGAGGCCTTGCAGCTCGTCGCCGGCGGACGCGGTCGCGGGGAGTTCGTCCGGACCGGCGCGACCGAGGCGGTCCTCGAGGCCGGCTTCGACGTCCGGGCGCACCCCGCAACACGTGAGTTTCTCCAGCAATGGACGGGGCGCGACGAGGAGGAGCTGTTGGTCCGGCGCACCCTACGGCCCGAAGGTCGGGGCCGGGTGTGGATCAACGGGATCGCGGCCACGTCGTCCCAGCTTGCCGAGCAGGTCGCCCCCCTGCTCGACATCTGCTCGCAGCACGAGCACCACGCGTTGACCGAGCCTGCGGCGCAGCTGCGGCTCTTGGATGCGTGGGGTGGGCTCGACGTCGCGACATGCCGCGTCGCCTGGGAGTCGACACGGGCTGCCCGAGAGGCCCTCGCAACGCTGCAGGTGCGCGCCGCAGGCCGTGCCGACCGCGAGGCGGTGCTCCAGCTACAGCTCGACGAGCTCGACAGGGTCCGGATCGTCCCTGACGAGCTCGCCACGCTCGAAGCGGAGCAGCATCGGCTCGCGCACGCCGAGCGTCTGCACAACGTCGCGGATGGCGCCGCCGAACTACTGTACCGACGCGACGACGCGCTCGCCGACCAAGTCGCGCGCCTCGCGCAACGTCTCCATGCGGTCCGCGGCGTCGACGCGGGGCTCGACGCCCTCGCCGAGAGAGTCGAGACCCTGCAGGCCGACCTCGAGGACGTCGGCGCCGACTTCGACCGCTACGCCCGCCACCAGCAGGCCGAGCCGGAGCGCCTCATCGAGATCGAGGAGCGGCTCGCGCTGGTTTCCCGGCTGCTCCGTCGCTACGGCGGAGACATCGCATCGCTCATCGCGCGCCACGCGATGATGCGGAGCGAGTTGGCGGAGCTTGGCTCGCTGGACGACGACCTCGACGCCGCCACCGCGGTGCTCCATCAAGCCGGAGCGGTCCTGAGGAAGGAGGCCGACCGGCTCAGCCACGCGCGACACGCCGCGGCCGCACGCCTCGGAGAACGCATCACCGCCGAGCTCGCCTCGCTCGGGATGGGCGCAGCGCGTATCGAGGTCGCGATCGCCGACCTCGATACGCGGGCCTCGGGCCTCGAGATCGACGGCGTCCGCTTGGCTCCCCACGGTCGCGACCGGGTCGACCTGTTGATCGCGCCCAACCGCGGTGAGCCTCCGCGGCCGCTTGGGCGTATCGCGTCGGGCGGCGAACTCTCGCGCGCCTTGCTCGCCGTCAAATCGGTCCGTGCCGTCGAGGCCGGCATGGCCACCCAGCTCTTCGACGAGGTCGACGTCGGGGTGGGTGGTGCCATCGCCGAGGCGATCGGTCGAAAGTTGTCGACGCTCGCCCGGGGGCGGCAGGTCCTCTGCGTGACCCACCAGCCCCAGGTCGCCGCGTTCGGCGACGCACACATCCACATCCATAAGGCCGAGGTCGCGGGTCGAGCGGCATCGATCGCCGAAATCCTCGACCTTGGGGGACGGCAGCAGGAGCTAGCCCGCATGCTCGGTGGCCGCGTCGTCACCGACACCGCGCGGGCGGCAGCCGACGAGCTGCTCCGGGCTGCCCGCACGGCCGATCGTTGCGTCCCGTCGCAAACCCTCGCCGACGCCGAGGTTGAGGTTACGCCACGCACTTCAAGGGAGGTCCCATGAACCCGGTCCGAATCGCGCTCCTCGCCGCGCTCACCGCCTGCGGTGGCGCCGAGCCAGCCCCCGCCGAAGCGCCCAAGCCTGCCGAGACCACGACCAAAGCGCCGTCGGCCCCAACCGCGATCAGCAACGCCGCCAAGGTGTTCGGCGCCGGCATCGCCGCTGCGACCGTCACCGATGCGGAGCGTCCGCTCCTCGACCTCGGACGCGCCCTGTACTTCGACCCCCGCCTGTCCAAGGACGACACCATCTCGTGCAACTCTTGCCACCAACTTGACCGCTACGGCGTCGACGGTGAGCCGACGAGCCCTGGCGTCGGCGGCAAGCGCGGCGGTCGAAACAGCCCGACCTCGCTCAACGCCTTTGCGCACATCGCCCAGTTCTGGGACGGCCGCGCGCCCGATGTCGAGGCGCAGGCCAAGGGCCCCGTGCTCAACCCGGGCGAGATGGCAATGCCGAGCGAGGCCGCCGTCGAGAAGAAGCTCAAGGGCGTCAAGGGCTACGTCGACCTGTTCGCCAAGGCGTTCCCCGGCGAGACGCAGCCGATCACCTACGACAACATGGCCAAGGCGATCGGCGCATTCGAGCGCAAGCTCACCACGCCCTCCAAGTTCGACCGCTACCTCGGCGGGCAGGCCGACGCGTTGAGCGCCGACGAGGTCAAGGGCATGGAGACGTTCGTCGCCACCGGCTGCACCGCGTGCCACTCCGGCCCCCTCCTTGGCGGTCAGACCTACATGAAGCTCGGCATGGTCGAGCCGTACGAGACCAACGACCTCGGACGCTATGAAGTCACCAAGAACGAGGCCGACAAGTACGTCTTCAAGGTGCCGAGTCTGCGCAACGTCGCCCAGACGGGGCCGTATTTCCACGACGGCACCGTGGCCACGCTCGACGACGCGGTCGCCAAGATGGCCAAGCATCAGCTCGGCAAGCAGCTGAGCGACACCGACCGTGCGGCGATCGTCGCCTTCCTCGGCGCGCTCACCGGGCAGGTCGACGCCACGTACACCGCCAAGCCCACGCTTCCCTGACCTTCGTCGGAAACCTCCGCGCCGCGCACGCCCTGCGTGGCGCACCGGTCAGGCGAAGCCCCACCAGCACACCACCGTCACGCCTGCAACACCGAGCAAGTCAACGACAGCGCCTTCGAACGCCATGCGCCGCGTCGAGACCAAGCCCGTCCCGTGCGCGATCGCGTTCGGTGCCGTTGCCACAGGGAGCATAAAGCCGCAGCTCGCGGCCAAGACGCCCGTGAACATCAAAGGCCCTGGCGCGACGTCGAGCACCCTCGCGGCCTCGGCGAGCACGGGCATCAGCAACACGGCGGCGGCGGTGTTGCTCGCGACCTCGGAGAGCAGGGTCACCCCGGCCGCGACCGCTGGGATCAAAAGGACAACCGGCAACCCCTCCAACGCGCCAAACGCCGACGCCACCGAGGCCGAGAGGCCGGACTTCTCCATCGCGTTCGCCAGCGCGATGCCCGAACCGAACAGCAAGATCGACCCCCAAGGTACGGACTGCACGGACGACCAAGACAGCAGTCGAGCGCCATGCCGGTCGGTCGAAACGCCGAGCAGCAGCACACCGAGCAGGCCGATCGCTGCATCACTCGTCTTTCCGAACGGCCACGCCGCCGACCATCCGCCCCACGGGTCGGTGCGCGTCGCCCAAAGCAGAGCGACGAGGACGAAGACGCCGAGCGCCCGGCGTTGGCCCGACGTCCAAGGACCGGGGTCGGGCACCTCCGCGGGCGGCGTTCCGCTGAGCCCCCGGCCCAACCAAGCACCGAGGCCCAACGTCAGCAACACGACCAACGGCACGCCCATCCGCATCCACGCGAAGAAGCCGAAGGGCTCCCCCGTCTCTCGCGCCCATGCTTCGACGAACACCAGGTTTGGGGGCGAGCCGATCGGCGTCCCTAACCCTCCCACGCTCGCGCCGTACGCGAGCGCGAGGACCAAGGGCGCGTCGAGACGTCGGTCGGGGTAGGCGTCCAAGACCGCGCGTGCCACGGGCATCATCATCAGCGTCGCGGCTGAGTTCGAGATCCACATCGAGACGAACGTGGTGGCGACCAAGAAGCCCCACATCACGGCGCGACCGCTGCGACCTCCCATGGCACGGGTGACCCGCAGCGCGAGCTGACGATGTGCTCCCACCTCTTCGAGCGACGTGCTGAGCAAAAAGCCGCTGAGCAAGAGCAGAACGAGATCATGCCCGACGCCCCGCGCCACATCCTCCGCGCTCGACGCGCCCAACATCGGCAGCAGGGCGAGCGGAACCAGCGACGCAAAACCGATCTCGACGGCCTCGGTGAGCCACCACAGCGCCGTCCAAACGGTCACGGCGACCGTCGCGACCGCCGCCGGCGCGAGCGAGCCGGAGGCGGCGTAGGCGGCCACAGCGCCAGCCGCAGGCCCTGCGAGTACCCAACGCCAGCGGGTCACGGTACGCCCCTAGGGGTCGCCATGCCACGACGGCACGGGCTAGGACCGGAAGGGAGGGACCGATGAGCATCAAAGTCGACGAGTGGGGCAACGTCTGGAACGCCGACGACACCGACAGGACCTTGCCCGCATGGCCCCACCCCGAGCTGGAGGAAGACAAAGCGCGGTGTCCGACGGCGGGCCACTATGTCTACCGCACGCGCGAGAGCCGGGGCGACTTCGTGTGGCGATGCGCCTGCGGAACGACCTACCCGGGCCTGCATCACTGACCTTCGAGCACGAGGCGCGTGATGTCGCGCCAAGGCGGCTCGAGGAGCGCGGCGTGGAAGGCATCGGCGATCGCTTTGACACGGCTCGGAAGGTGCCGACGGTTCGGAAGCACCGTCCACATCGCGCCCTCAGGGCCAAGGTACCCGGGAAGCACTGGGACGAGCGAACCGCGACGGATCGGGCCGGCGAGTAAGAAATCGGGAAGCAGCACCCAACCGTGGCCGCGCATGGCGAGCTCCACCATGATGTCCCCGTTGTCGGCACGGATGCGGCTATCGGGCGACAGGAGGACGGTCCGGCCATCGCGGTGCGTCAGCGGGATAACGTTGGGCGTATCGGCTTGACGATAGAGCACGCCCGGGGTCCGCAGCAGGTCCGCGGGCTCAAGAAGCGGGCCGTGCCGTTCGAGAAATGCAGGGCTCGCCGCGGCGAACACCTGAAACGGGGCCAACCGGCGCGCGATCAACGTCGAGCTGATCATGCGTCCGCCGCGGATCGCGAGATCGTAGCCCTCCTCCACCATGTCAACCTTGCGGTCGGTGAGGTCCAACTGGACGTCAACTTCGGGGTTGGCGTCGAGGAAGGCCGACAAAGGGTCAGCGAGGAAGTGAACGCCGAACGACATCGGCAAGCTGAGCCGTAGGTGCCCGCGCAGCCTCGACGGCTCAGCCGCGACCGATTCTTCGGCTTCACGCAGACTATCGAGCGCGACGGTTGCTCGCTCCGCGAACGCTCGCCCGTCGGGCGTCAGCGATAGGCTGCGCGTGTTGCGCGCGACCAGGCGCACCCCGAGACGCGCCTCCAACGACGCCAACTGCTTACTCACGGCGGACTTGCCGAGCCCGAGCTGCCGCGCGGCCGCCGTCACGCCGCCAGCGGTCGCGATGGTCAGGAACACTTCGATCTCGGACAAGCGCCTCGTCACCGAACCCCCGCACGCCGCGCCTGCATGCTACCCCACACACGGCGAGGTTGGGCAACCACGTCGCGATTTGGGAGTGCCGATGACCGGACGCACATGGCTGGAAGATCTGATCGACCTCAACGCCCTCGGGGTGCACGCCGCGTGGGCACCGCTCATCGGCGGTTTGGTCCACGCCCTCCTGATCGGCGGGGTGCTCAGCATCACGCTACGGATCGCAGAGCAATTGCTCACGAGGCAGGGTGCTGCCGCCACCTCGACGGCCGTGCGAACGCTGCGCAAGCCGCTCCCCAGGGTCGGCATCTGGCTGGGCGCGCTCGAGACCGTCCGGGGGCTGCCCTTGCCCGATCGGTTCCGAGGTGGCGCCGAGGCGTTGCTCGCTTCGTGCGCCTTGCTGATGGTGGCAAGCGCGGCGTTGCACGCCGGTGCCGTCGGCCTGTCCGCGCGCGCCCAGGAGCCCGACGCGCCGCGGTGGCTACGACCCCACACGGTCCCGATGGGGGTCCTGCTCTGGCGCGTGCTGGTGGGAAGTCTCGCCGCGTACGGACTCGCACGCACGTGGGCGCTCGACCTCACCGGCTGGTTGGCGTCGGCGGGCGTGCTGGGCATCGCCGTCGGCTTCGCCGCGCAAGAGACGGTCTCGAACCTGTTCGCCGGGTTCTTCATCCTCGCCGACCGGCCATACCGCGTCGGCGACCTCGTCGCGCTCGAGGACGGCACCAAGGGACGGGTCTTGGACATCGGCATCCGGTCGACGCGCATCCGCTCGGCCGACGGCGCGGTCGTCGTGCTCCCCAACCACAAGATGGCCTCCGGGCGCATCATCAACCTGACGGCGGAAGAGGGCGCCTGCACGCGGGTCTCGATCACCGTTCAGGTCGCTTACGACGCCGACTTGGCGCTCGTGCGACGCGTCCTGCTCGACGCCATCACGGCGCTGCCCGAGCTGGACCGGCGCGGCGCGGAGACCGCGCCCACCGTCCGGCTCCAGGCCCTCGCTGACAGCGGCATCACGGTCGCCATCCACGCGTTCGCCAAGCCCGAAGATCGCGACGCGCTGCTCGACGGGATGATCAGCGCGACCGTCGCGACACTGTCCCGCGAAGGCGTCAAGATCCCGTTCCCGACTGTCGAGGTCCAACTGCCCCAAGAGGGGCAGTCAAGCTGACTCAGCCCTGACGCCCTGCCTCTGCGGCGCTGGCGGCCGTGCCGCTCCAGCCCCACGCCCCGATCAACAGCAACGCCCCAACCGCCATCGGTCCGCGCGGCCCCAACGCCGTGAAGGACCAGCCCCCGAGCAACGGCGCAAGCGCGCGGGCCAAGGAGGCGAACGACTGGGACGTCCCCAGCACCCAGCCTTGCTCGTCCGGGGACGTCGCACGGCTGAGCAGCGCGTTGAGGTTCGGCCCGATCAGCGAGGTCCCCACGGCCATCAGCGCCGCCCCGAACGCGACGGACCATCCCGCCTCTGCGCTCGCGAGCCATGCGACCCCCATCGCGTTGAGCGCGTATCCCCAACGCAGCAGCACCGACTCCCCGAAGCGAGGGACCAAGCGGCGCAACAGGCCACCCTGAACCACGATGCCGACGACACCGATGATCCCGAAAAGACGTCCGACCCGGGGCGCGTCGTAGTCCCAAACGTGCTCCGCAACGAGCTGAAACGTGCTCTCGACCATCGCAAACGCAAACGTCCCGAGGAACGCGAGCGCGATCGCATGTCCGACGATGGGATGCCCCAGCGCACGAAACAGCGCCCGCGGATCCCGCGACCGCGCGGTGCCCGCCACTCCCCAGCCCACACGGCTCTCGGGCAGCGACGTCACCATCCACACGAGGTTGAGCAGGCCGAGCGCCGCTGCCAACCAGATCGGGGCGGCCAAGTCGACGGCGGAGAGCTCACCGCCGACCCAAGGACCAACCGAGAAGCCTACGCCGAACGCTGCTCCCACCAGCCCCATCCCCTTGGCGCGCTCCGGCCCCGTCGTGACGTCGGCGACATACGCTTGCGCGGTACCGATGTTCGCTGCCGCGAGGCCATGCAAGGTACGGAAGACAAACAGCTGCCAGAGCGATGTCGCCTGCGCAAAGCCGACCAAACACATCGTACCGAGCGCGACCGTCGCGAGCAGCACCGGACGACGCCCGACGCGATCGGAGAGGGCACCCCAAGAAGGGGCCGCGAGGAACTGCGCCATCGAGTACGACGCCATCAGCGCCGTGACCTGCGCCGGTGTCGCGTCGAATCGCTCGGCGTAGAAGCCGAGCAAAGGGATGACCAGGCCGAACCCGAGCAGGTCGAGGAAGACCGTGAGCAGAATCGGTCCGAGGCCGGGCGCGCGCATCAGGCCCCCCGGGCCGCCATCAGCGACCGCACCGCGTCGTGCAGGTGACCGTTGTTGCCGTTCACCCCGTGGTGCAACGGGTCCGGGCGGTTGAACGTGTAGGGCCGATCCTGCCCGTCCCCGCAGCGCCCGCCCGCCGCGAGCACGCACGCGACACCGCCGAGCAGGTCCCATTCGTTCCGCGGCATCGGCGTGAAGGTCGCGTCGGCGAGGCCAGCAGCCACCAAGCCGAACTTGTAGGCCACCGAGCCCATCGGCTCGGTGATGCAAACGCCTTT
>JBEIFN010000036.1:0-12649 GCA_040382435.1 Alphaproteobacteria bacterium | reverse complement strand
GGACCTCGCGCGCGTCCACCGTGGGCGTGTAGTCGCAAGCCGTCCCGCCCGTGCCGTCGGCGAGCCCCTCACAGACGTCGACGCCGTCCACACGCCACGTCACCCGCAGGCTATCGAGCGCGTCGTCCTTGTCGCCCGCTTGTCCGAGCAACGTGGTCGGGACACCCTCGACCAGCGCCGACAGCGGCGTCGGGAACGTGATCTGGGCCGACGGCGTGGCGTTCGTCGCCTCGAAGGTGGCGCTCGAACAACCAACGAGCAGCCAAGCGACGACGACCGTGCGCATCGTTCCCCCAAACGCAGCATAGCGACACGGCCTACGCCGTGGGGATCTTTTCACGGAACGACGCGTTCGATGTGCGATACTCCGCGCGGGGAGGCAGGATGTGGTGGACGCTATGGGTCGCATGGGCATCGGCGGCAGAGGACCTGACCTTCGTCAGCTTGACCGCACCGAGCAGCCTCGTCGTCGGGCAGGCCGACACCTGTACCGCGACCGTCCGCAACATCGGCACGGCCCTCAACACGAGCTTCTCCGTCACGCTGCGCACGAGCCAAGATCAGGACTACTTCTTCCTCGATGATGAAGAGGTCGCCTACATCAACGACACGTCCGGCATCGGCGCGGGCCAGTCCAGGACCTACAACCTGCCCTGCACCCTCACCACCGCCCTGAGCTACGGCACCGGCTGGGTCGTCGGCCGCGTGTTCGGCGCCAACCCTGCCAATGACGCGAACGCGCTGAACAACGACGGCGTCTCCGCTGCCGTCGCGTTCCTCACCTCCGCCCCCGGCGGTGGGGGAACGACACCCCCGGCCGTGACGTCCGGGCCCGACCTGATCGTCAACGCGATCGGCGCACCTGCCTCGATCGCGCGCGGCGCGACGTTCTCGGCCGACATCACCGTGCGCAACCAGGGCGATCTCGCCTCGCTCGGCTCCGTCAGCGCGCTGTTTCTCTCGACCGACCTGACCCGAGACGCCGGGGACGTCTCGCTGTGCAGCGCGACCCACAGCTCGATCAACCCCGCGCGCAACAACACGGCCACCGCCACCGGATGCAGCATCCCCTCCGGCCAAGCCACGGGGACGTACTACGTGCTGGCCGAAGCGGACGCGCTGTCGGCGAACAACGAGCTCGACGAGGCGAACAACAGCGGCTCGGTCCAGCTGGTCGTGACGGGATCCGGCGGCGGCGGCACGCCCCCCACGGACGGGCCCGACCTCAAGGTCTCGCGGCTCGATGGGCCCGCCGAGGTCACCTTCGGCGAGGTGGTGTCGGTCGATCTGACCGTCCGCAATGAAGGGACCGCGACCGCGACCGCGTCCAGCGTCCAGCTGCGTTTGAGCCGAGACGGCGTCGCCGACGCCGCCGACACGCTGCTCTGCGAGGCGGACGTCGCGAGCATCGCCGCAGGCGCCACCGCGAGCGTGACGCTGCAAGGCTGCGCCGTCCCGAGCGCGTTCGCGACGACAAGCGCCTACTGGCTCGCCACCGCCGATGCCTACGGCGACGTCGCCGAGACCGACGAGAACGACAACACGCTCGCCGACGCCGTCACCCTGCTCGACCCCGGCCCGCGGCCCGACCTCGTCGCAACACCCGACGACGAGATCCCCGACACCGAGGCCGGCGCGACCTTCGACCTGCCCTACATCCTCGACAACGTCGGCGACGCCAACGCGAACGCCCACTCGACGCTCGGCCTGCTCAGCACGGATGAGACGGCCAGCGACGACGACGTGGTGATCTGCGACGATGCCGTCAACCGCGCGCTCGAGGGCGAATCGCAGGACCGGTTGTTGTTCGGCTGCGCCGTCCCGGCAGACTGGCCCGTCGGCGACGCGTTCGTCCTGCTCGCCGCAGACGGGGACGACGACGTCGACGAGGCCGACGAGGGCAATAATGTGGTCGCGGTCCCGATCACCGTGCTCCCCGGGCCCGAGGCGAGCGACACCGGCGACGCCGCCGACCCGCCTTCGTACCGATCGCTGACCGGATGCTCCTGCGGCGGACGCGGGGACCTGCGGCCGTGGGGTCTGCACGGCCTGATCCTGTTGCCGCTGCTGCGGCGCCGCCGCGGCTGAGCGATGCGACCCGTCGAGCATTGGACCGAAGCCCAACTCGGCCTGCTCGGCCCCGACGAGTACGACGTCCAGGAATACAAGGGCAGCGGCCTGATGGTCGCTGGTGGGCAGGTTCACACCGACTTCCTGCCCGCGCTGAGCAAGCAACTTTCGGCGTTTGCCAACGGCGCGGGCGGGCACATCGTGCTGGGGCTCGACGACGACGGACGGATCGACGGCGGCATCCCGGTCGACCTCAAGAAGGGCGGCACCCGGAGCTGGCTCGAGGACGTCGTCCCCGGCCTGTGCGACCCGCCCCTCGCGGCGTTCAACGTCCACGAGATCCTGCGTCAGTCCGACGGCTCCGCGATCTTGCCCGGACATGCCGTCTACGTGATCGAGGTGCCCCCGTCTGACCTCGCCCCACACCAAGCCCTCGACCTGCGGTACTACCTCCGGATCGCCGGAAAGAGCCGACCGATGGGCAACGTCCACCTGCACGACGTCCTGCGGCGCACGCGCAACCCGGTGCTCGACGTGCAGCGCGTCGCCCCCTACGGCACCGCCGAGCGGATCACGAGCGACCCACGCGGGCCCAAGGTCCACGTCCCGTTCCGCGTGTGGATCGAGAGCCGGGGGCGCACGCTCGCTCATCACGTCGGCCTCGAGCTCGTCCTGCCGAGGCTCGTCGTCAACCGGGAGCTGCGGCGACGCATGCTCGACGACGAGGGACTGCAGCTCACCCAGCGGCCGGCCACCGTCAGCTTCTTCCGCTATCACCCGCAGCCGGTGTTCCCCGGGCAAGACCTCGCGTTGACGAGGTTCTTCGTCGCCGTACACGCCGGCAACCTCGCGCTGCTCGAAGGCCCCGACGCCACCCTGACTTGGCGCCTTTACGCCGACGACGCGCCCGTGCGCGCGGGGACGTTTGCGCTGCACAAGGCAACCCCGATCCGAGAAGCGGTCGCCTGGGTCCGCCAGCGCACCACCCACCCCAAGCGGTAAGCGCGCGTCAGGCCGTCGCGAACAACGTGCCCTGCCGTGGGGCTGGCGCCTGCGTCGCCTCCGGGCGCCACCCGGTGCGACGCGCGGCGTCCACCTGCTGTCCCAACCACCAGCCCGCCGCCGCTGCGCCCGCCGCGAACGCGCCCGCGAGGTCGCCCCCGCACGTCCAGTCACCGGCCGCGAAGACGTTGCCCGACACCCGGAACGGCGGCCCGTCCGTCGCGTCCACCCGGGCGTACCGCCAACGATGCGCATCGATCGAGACGACCGTCGGGGCGCCCCACGCGGCGAGCTGCGCCGACACCGCGCGGCTGATCTCGCTCGGGTCGTCTTGCAGCTGCGCGGCGGACGCGTCGGTGGCGAGCGCGACGGTCCAGTGGCGCCCGCTGTCCTCCTCACGGTACAGCGTCAGGGTTCCGACGTCCCGCGGGGGCTGCCACGGGGCCGCCAGCGACAGCCGAACGACCCACTGCGGACGTGCCACCGCCGCCGCTGCTTGGGCCGCGAGGGCCGCGGGCAACAACGCGACCGCCTGCGGCGCCGGCACCGTCACGATCACCGCCGCAGCCGCGATCCACGTCCCGTCCTGCAACTCCACCCCGTCGTCGGCGACGCGGGCCACGACCGTGGACAGCCGGACGTCCAGCCCCGCGAGGAGCGCCGCCGGCACGAGGCGCGCGTCCCCGCGCATCGTCCATCCCCCGTCGATCGCCTCGATCCATCCCTCCCGGACCCAGGCGTCCACATGCCAGTCGAGCTGCGACTGCGTCGCCTCCATGCGTCGCGCCCCGTACCGCCACACCACACCCGGCCCGACCCGCGACGCAAGCCGACCGCCAACGTGGCGCCCCTTGTCGACCACGATCACGTCCACACCGTGGTCGGCGAGGGTGCGTGCCGCCATCGCGCCGGCAGCACCGGCCCCGACCACGACCACGCGCCCTGGCGCACGAACGCTGGGCGCGCCCGTCATCGCCGCGTAGCGTGCCACATCGAGCCGTGCGGCATGGGCGTCGGTCGGCCGCGCGCGGACCTCGCCGAGGACGGGTGACGGGGGCCGAAAGGGCCGGTCGAACAGTCCATGGCACCACAAGATCCCACCATGGCTCGCAGGGTCTCGCCCATCGAGCGCATAGCGATGGTTCAACGCCAGCGCGGCCGCGATCGACGCGTCGGCGTCCGCCGTCCAGCCCGGGAACGCCTTACCCCAGGTCATCCGCACGTGGTTGTGCAGCTCGCCGTGCCGACGGAGGTGCTGCTGGGCTGCGTCCCAAAGGACGTCTCCTGTCTCGGCGCGATCGAGCGCGCGCCACGACTTCTGGGCCCGTGGATCGCCCGCACAGCGCGCGAAGGAGGCCCGCGCCCACGTCGGCAGCGCCGCCGAATCACTCAAATGACGATGGTGAAACGCCCAAACCCACGCGAGCTCCCGCCACGTGAGCAACTCGTCCAAGAACTTCTCGGCACCAGGACCGCCGCGCGCGACCGCGTCGGCTGCGAGCTGACGCGCCGAGATGCAACCAAAGTGCAGGTAGGCCGACATCCGACTCGAGCCCTGCGGATCGAGCGGGTTGTTGCGTCGCGCCGCGTAGCCGTCGAGATCACGTTCGAGGAACGCGGACCAACGCGCCTGGGCGGCCCGCCACCCTCCCGGGGTGTCGACGACCGGCGCGACCGTCGCGTCCACCATGGCGTCACGCACGAGCTGTGCGGGGTCTGCGTCGAGTGCGACCGGCTGAAAGGGCCAGGCGACCGCGTCGTCGCCGCTGCGATCCGGCAAGGCCGCCCACGTGGCGACGTCTTGCAAACGACGGCGCGCCGCCGGCGCGTGCGCCTCGCGGAAGGCAAACGCGCGGTCGTAGGGTCGTCCCCACCACATCATCGGGACGATGCACGCCGCGTCGACGGCCCACACGGGGACCGCGGCACGGCTCGCGACCGCAGCCGCCCATCGACGCCACGGATCGAGCGGGAGGTCATCGAGGACGATCGCCGCCGCCGAAGCGCACCACGCGTCGAGCACGCGGGGCGCGTGGTCGGGACGCTCGACGTGCAGCGCAAACGCCACCCCACGGGCCGTGAGCGCCTGGCCGAGATCGAGCGCGGCTTCGATCAGAAACCGGTGCAAGCGGTCGTTCGCGTAGCCAGACCGACGACTGACGCCGACGTAGACCGCCAACGGCCGCTGCAGGCGCGCGGCGAGACGCGACGCCACCGCGAGCACGGGGTTGTCGTCGGGACGGAGCGAAGCGCGCAGCCATGCCACGACCGGTCCCGCACCCGCCGGCGCGCGGTGCAGCGGCCGCACACGCTCGGCGAGACCAGGCTCGAGCCAGGTCATGTCACGGACGGGCATGTCGCACTCCCGATCCCGTTGTACGCCATTCGGCCGCGGCGTCCGGCCCCTGCGACAAACCGGGAAAACCCTGCCGCGCGCTGTGGACACACGCAGACCCACCGGTGAACGGATCCCACCGGAGACTTCCATGCGTGTCCCCCTCCTTCTCCTTGTCGTCGCATGCCACGAGGCGCCGCCCGAACCGCCGTCCCCCTGCCGGCCCGAGGCGCCCGAGGCGATGCTGCGGCGCCCGGGTCGCCAGGACGATGGGAGCTTCGTGACACTCGATGGTCGGCGCGCGGACCCCGCCGGTGTCCACCTCGACCTGCCCGGCTACTTGATCGAGGTCGTGGCGCACCCCACGCTGCCGATCGCGTACGCCACCAGCGCCTCGTCGGACGACCGGCGCCTGCTCGTGATCGACGTCGACCGCATGGAGGTCCTGCAAGACCTCAACCGTGGACGGGCCTACCAAGGGTTGTGGCTCAGCCCGGACGGCGCGACCCTGCTCGCTTCGGGCGGCGCGGCCGAGCGGATCGATCGCTACAAGCTCGGCGCCGACGGCCTCCTGACGGCGGACGGTGCTTGGACGGTCGACGGCTACGTCTCGGGCATCGCGTCCGGACCCAACCCCGCCACGGTTTGGGTGAGCCTGCAGCAGCAGCGCACGCTCGTCGAGCTCTCGCTCGATACCGGCCTGCCGCTGCGCACCGTGGCCCTCACGATCGCCCCCTACCGGCTCGTGACCGACCCCACGCGGGCGCACGCATGGGTGAGCGGCCTCGCCGACAACGACGTCGAGCGCATCGATCTGGTGACCGGGGACGTCACGACGCTCTCGCTCGGCGGCGCACCCGGTGGGGTCACCGTCGCGCCGGACGGCAGCACGGTCTGGGCCGTGACGACCAAGGGCGACACGCTCGTGTCGATCGACCCCGAGGCCGTCGCGATCACCGCGACCGTCGACGTCGCCGCCGACACCCTCGGACCCGATCAGCGTCCGCTGGCCAACTCCAACCCCAACCACGTCGCGTTCCACGAGGGGCGTTTGTACGTCACGCGCGGGGCCGACAACGCCGTCAGCGTGTTCGACGCCGCCACGCTCTCCCGGCTCGGCGACATCCCGACCGGGTTCTACCCCACAGCGAGCACCGTCATGGCCGACGCCCAGACGCTGTTCGTCGTCGAGGGCAAGGGGTCGGGTGCCGGGCCCTCCGAGGGACGTTCAGCGAAGACGGCGCTCGATGGCGGCGCGAGCCGCATCGACCTGAGCGCCATCGACCTGCTCGCGACGTCGGCCGAGGTCGTGGCGAACTTTCAGCGGCCGATCGACCTGTTCTCCCCGGTCTGCGAAGCGGACTTCCCCATCCCGACCGCGCCCGAACGAGGCACGCCGATCGAGCACGTCGTCGTGCTCGTCAAAGAGAACAAGACGTTCGACTGCTTGTTCGGTGACTACCCCGGCGCGAACGGCGACCCGGACCTGCTCCGCTACGGTGCGGACGTCACCCCCAACCTGCGCGCGCTCGCCGACCAGTTCACGCTGTCCGACAACTTCTACACGCAGGTGCAAGAGTCCGACAACGGCCACCTGTTCCTGACCCAGGGGCACCTGCCTGAGTACGCCGAGCGCATCTTCCTCGAACAGTCCCAGTCCGAAGCCTTCTTCAGCTTCACCGTCCAGCCGCAGAGCGTGCCGCGCCTCGGGACCCTGTTCACGCACCTGCTCGACCAGGGGCACAGCATCCGCGTCTTCGGCGAGATCGTCGGCATGTTTGTCGACGCAGCCGACGGGACCTCACCCGCCGACTTCTCGGATGCGGACTACCCGGGCGGCCCGTTCTTCAACACCGGGGTGCTCGACGTCGACAAGGCCGACCGCGTCATCGAGGTGCTCACCGCCGAAGGACTGCCTGACCTGACCTACATCCTCTACCCCAACGATCACACCGTCGGGACGAGCCCGGGCGCGCCGACGCCCGAATCGATGATCGCCGACAACGACGCTGCGATCGGCAGAACCATCGAGGCGATCAGCCACATGCCCGAGTGGCCGAGCACCGCGATCTTCATCGTGCAGGACGACCCTCAAGGGTGCGAAGACAGCGTCGACGTCCACCGGTCCCCGTTGATGGTCGTCTCCCCGTGGGTCCGTCGCGGCACGGTCAGCCACGTCCACCACAGCTTCCTGTCGGTGTTCGCGACGATCACGCGCATCCTCGACGTCGGACCGCTCGGCCGAACCGACGCCGCGGCCGCAGCGCTCTGGGACTTCTTCCAAGACACGCCCGACCTCACCCCGTACACGGCGCTGCCGCGCACGTGGCCCGAGGAGATCAACGGCGGAAGCGGGATCGGCGCCGAGGCGAGCGCGCGGATGGACTTCCGCGGCCCTGACCGCGCCGAGGGACTCGACGCGATCCTCGACGCGTACCGGCTCGCACGCATGGGGCGAATCGATGCCGCCGAGGCCCAGCGACGCATCGCGGACCTGCGAGAGACAGAAGAAGACGAGGCCGAGGAACGCGCAGAGGCCACGGCGTTCGCAGCCGACCTCGCCCGGTACGTCGCTTGGGCCGAAGAGCGCGGCCACGACACCTCCCGCGCGCGCGCGCTGCTGGCGAGCGTCGAGGCAGAGGCCGCCGAGATCGACGAAGACGAAGACAAAGAACCACAGCCTCGCTGAGCCGCCGCGCTTGCCGATCCGCCCTGGCGGGAGCATGCTGAGGGGCTGGCAGGAGTCCACCATGTCGGAATCGACCTCCCTCGTCCACCTCACCGAACCCGCTCTCGCCGAAGTGCGGCGCCTCTTGACCCTGCCCGAGAACCACGACCGCGGCCTGCGGCTGGGCATCAAAGGCGGAGGCTGCTCCGGGTTGAGCTACGTCCTCGAGTTCACCGAGGCGCGCGAGGGCGACACCGTCGTGCGCTTCGACGACGTCTCGGTGTTCCTCGATCGGAAGTCCACGATCTACTTGGGCGGCATCACGCTCGATCACCAAGGCGGGCTGACCGGCAAGGGATTTGTCTTCCACAACCCGCACGCGACGAACACCTGCGGCTGCGGCGAATCGTTCAGCCTGTCATGACCGAGCGCATGCCGCCCGACGAGGCGGCCCGACGCGCACGCGCCGCGGGCATCGTCACCTCTTGGACCTCCGAGGCCTCCCACGCGGCCACGCTCGGGGTCGTCCTCGCCGAGGGACCCGACGCCGGTCGGTTCTTGCACAGCCAGCTCACCCAGGACGTCCTCGGCCTCGCACCCGGAGGTGGACGCTTCGCGGCACGGGTGTCGCGCACCGGCCACGTCGAGCACCTGCTCAGCGTCCACCGCGACGCGCACGACCCGAACAGGTTCTACCTCGTCACCGAGGCCACCGACGCCGCTCGGCTGCTCGCCGACCTCGACGGCGCCTTGTTCTCGGATGACCTCGTGCTGCGCGCCCACCCGGTCCAGCGTTGGGTGCTCGCGGTCGGGCCGAGGGTCCCAGCCGCGCTGGACGCCGCCGTCGGTGCGACGCGGTGGAGCGATGCGAACGACGGCGACAACGCCCCGCTCCCCGGTCAAGGGCTCGCGATCCGGCGCGCAGCAGGCGGCGATCCGGGCGTGTGTCTGCTCGACCCCTCCGAGGCGATCGTTGACGCCCTGCGCGACGCCCTCGAAGTGCGCGGCGGGGCCTTCCTCGACGCCGAGACCTTCGCAGCCGCCCTCGAAGCGCTCCGCGTCGAAGCTGGCGTCGCGCGACTTGGACCCGAAACGGCCGGCAAACGCCGACTCCTTCCCGAGACCGGGATGGAGACCTCCACGGTTTCGTACAGCAAGGGCTGCTACTTGGGCCAAGAGGTCATCGCCCGCGTCCGAACCTACGGCTCGGTGCCTCATCTGCTCCGCGCGCTGCTGACCGAGACCGACGCTTCCTTCCTTCCGCCGGTCGGCGCGCCGCTGACGCTCGACGACGGCGCCGTCATCGGCGCGATCGCGTCACGCGCCCAGGTGCCGTCCCGCGCGGGGTGGGTCGCGCTCGCCTACCTCGACCGCGCACACCGCACGCCCGGCGCCACGTGGCGCCTGCAAGGGCCCGCGGGGGTCTGGACGGCGACGGTCGCTGCGCTCCCCCTGCACGCCGCCGCCGACACCGCCGCGCGCGTCGCCCAGCGTTACGACGGCGCGATCCGCAAGTTCGCGTCAGGCGACGTCGAGGGCGCCCTGCGCGACCTTGAGGAAGTGCTGGTCCTCGACCCAAGCTTTGCCGACGCCTACGAGGTCCTCGGCGTGATCCTCGGCAAAGCAGGACGCACGCACGAGGCCATCGACCTGTTCCGCCGCTTGGAGGAAGTCGCCCCCGACGAGCCGCTCGTCCACACCAACCTATCCGTCTACTACATGCAGCTCGGCGACAAAGAGACGGCGGAGGCCGAAGCGGGCAAGGCCACCCTCAAGCAGATGGCGCGGGCATCGGGGCGCAGCGGAAGGGTCGACACCGACGTCGAAGCCGGAAAGCGCAAGGACGCCGCACGCAAGCGCACGATGTTCGAGAAGGTCCTCTCATTCGATCCCGACGACGGCATCGCGAACTTCGGACTCGGCCAAGCCCTGCTGATCCTTGGCGAGGTCGACGCCGCGGTGGCCTCCCTCGAACGCGGGGTCGAGGTCGAACCCAACAACTCTGCCGCACACGCCGCCCTCGGTCGAGCCCTCGAGCGGGCTGAGCGCACGCACGACGCCGTCAGCGCCTACCAACGCGGCCTTCAGGTCGCGTCCCGCCGCGGCGACCTGATGCCGCTGCGCGAGATGGAGCACCGGTTGCTATTGCTCGGCGCCCCGCGCGTCGCTCAGTAGGCCTGCACCGTACCCAGCGACGCCTCGGTGCCTTCGAGCGCGGCAAGGAAGGACGGCTCGGCGCCTGCGCGGTCACCCGTATGGGGCCAGACCATGATCGTGCTGCCATCGAGTAGGTTGGTGCCGTCAGGCAGCGTGATCTGCGCGCTCACCGGCAGGGCTTGTACGTCCTGACCCGCGATCGTCACGTACTGACCGGTCGGCGACGACAGCGGCGCACCCCGCCCGAGCGCCGCCACGCGCCAACCGAGGAACACGCCTTCGTCGGTGGTCGGGTACGCGCCATGGGCCCATCGGTAGAGCGGCTCGTCGCGGCTGCCGACGCTGACCCCGTCGACAAGATCGGTGTTGTCGATCTGCCAGGGGCGGATCGCTGCGGCCCACAGCGTACCCTGCGGCCCGATGTTCGAATCACTGGCGAGCGTGTAGGTCACCTTGGCGTACAGCTCGGGTCGGCCCGCGAACAGGAAGTAGTAGTAGGTGTAGTCGAAGGAGCCGAAGTCGTTCCCGACGGTGCCGATCGCGCGCGCGACGGCCACGACACTGCCACGCTCGATCAGACCGAGGCCCGTCGCCGGCTGCGTGGTCGCGCTCGCCCAGCCCCCGTTCGGCCCGCCACCAACCTCGTTGAAGAACACACCGTTGCCGAAGGCGGACGTCGTCTGCGCCCCGACGTTGCTCCCCGTGCGAAGGCCGAACGAGGACGCCAAGCCCCCGGCCGACTGGTCGAGGTCCACGGCGGAGATCGCGTTGCGGAGAGAGACGATCCGATCGGGAGCCGTCCCCGTGATCGAGGTGACGAGGCCGGTCGACCAAGCCGGACGGGCCACGCCCGACGGGCTGCCGTTGGAGGCGAAGTAGACCCAGAAGGTCTCGGACGTCCCGCCCGCGAGCGTCTCGAGTGTCGCGAAGTCACCGTCGATGTCGTAGCGGAAGGTGAGCGCGCCCACCCCATCGCCCGCCGGGCTGGGCGTCGTGCCCTTGTCGAACAGATGCGTCGCCAAGTCGATAAAATCGACGGGGATGTCCACATCTCCGGCGCAGTCCGGCCGAACCAGCCGCACCGACGTCTCGTCGAGGCCCGACGTGTCGCCCTGAGCGAGGAGCAGGCTGCCAAAGTCAACGTCGATCGAGACGGGCGCGGCCTGCAGGTCCGCCGCGGGGCCGGTCACCGTGACAGGGACGCGGTACGCGAAGCGGTCGTCCCACCACCGGTCGAGATCGAGGCGCCCGTCGCAGTCGTTGTCGATCCCGTCACAGACGTCCTCGAGCATCGGCGCGATCGCGGGGTTGGCGTCATCACAGTCGCCGGCGACGGCGCTGGCGCCCGCAGGCAGACCGCACGTCGCGAGCGGCTGCGCTTCGTCGCCGTAGCCATCACCGTCCGCGTCGACGAAGCCAGCGACCAGCCCCGACGGGTCGACGCTGTCATCGGCGTCGTCCAGCGCGCCGTCGCAGTCGTTGTCGACGCCGTCGCACACCTCGGTGGCGGTTGGGTTGATGCCGCTGTTTGCGTCGTCACAGTCACCCCCTGTGGCGATGCGCCCTTCGGGGGGATCGCACGCAAGGAGAACGGTCGCGTCTTCGCCAAATCCGTCCCCGTCGGCGTCGAGGTACCAGCCGGCCGACGGAGCGAGCGTGTCCGCGTCGTCGATCAGGGCGTCGCAGTCGTTGTCGATCCCGTCACAGACCTCGTCCTCATCGGGACCCACCGCAGCGTCCGCGTCGTCACAGTCGCCGTCGACGGTGACCGCGCTCGGGGGCGCCTCGCACGCCACGCCGAGGTTGAACGCACCCACACCATCCTGATCGGCGTCGGCATACCACACCGTCCCGTCGGTCAGGTCGGGGTCGGAGGCATCCGTCAGGCCGTCGCAGTCGTTGTCGAGGCCGTCACAGGTCTCAGGCAAGCCCGTACCGACGGTCACGGCGTCCTCGTCGCAGTCCAGCTCGCCGACGATCCCGTCACCGTCGGGGTCCTTGCCCCCACAAGCGACCCACCAAGCGAGCGCGATCCATAGGGGTTGCTTACGCATCCGACCTCCTCGCCCATCGTGCAACCGGTTCCGGTCGTTGCCTACCCCACGCAACAAGGTTGGCGAATGCCTCACAAGAGCGGGTACGGAACTCAGCCGAGGTTGAGCTCGAGCCGCGCCTCCTCGCTCATCCGCTCGGGCCCCCACGGGGGATCCCACACCACCTCGACGTCCACCGTGCTCACACCGTCCAGATCGGCGATCTTGGTGCGCACTTCGTCGGGAAGGCTCTGGGCGCTCGGGCAGTTCGGACTCGTGAGCGTCATCTCGACGCGCACGGCCCCCTCATCGATCGCCACGCCATAGATCAGACCGAGCTCGTAGATGTTGACCGGAATCTCGGGGTCGAACACCGTCTGGATG
>JBEIFN010000035.1:0-12818 GCA_040382435.1 Alphaproteobacteria bacterium | reverse complement strand
GTGCCCGCGGGCGGGTCAGTCCCGGAGCCGGCGCGCTCGGAGGAGGCCGTTCAGCCGAGCCAGCCACGCGTCGAGCTGCGCCTCCTGCTCCGGCCCGACCCAACCGAGCGCGACCTCGGGTGGATCATCCTCCTCCGTGAAACGATCGAATTGCCGAAACACCACGGCAAATCCGGAAGCACCGAGGTCGGGGAAGGCGAACGCGCGCTTGCTCAAGGCCGACGTCGCGGAGATCTCGTAGCTGTAGCCGAGTCGGTAGCAGCCGCCGGTGTGGAGGATCTCGAGCGGCCCCAACCGTACGCACCACGGCGTCTCCTCGGGCGCCGTCAACCGGCCGTGGCCCGAACCGGCACGGACCAACGCCCTGATCTCACCTTCGCGCACCGGCATCAGGGGCGCTCCCACCCGAAGCGCGCGTCGCGGACCCTGCACGCTTCGTCCCAGTCCTCGGCCTCGAACCGCCACTCGAGACGGAGCGGCCCCTCAACGCCGCCCGCGACCAGCCGGGCGCCGTCCGGGTGGTCGGTAGGCAACAACAGCCGCTCGGTGCCGTCGGGCGACCTCCACAGCTCGTACGTCGGCAACGTCAGGGCTTCGGGTAGAACACGACCTCGGCGAGGCCGGTCGCCGGGTCGGCGAGGTCGTTGACCGCAACCCCGTGGTCGGAGACCGTGTAGACGGCGTCGTCGATGAACACCGAGCGACGCACGCTCGTCCACATCGGCGTGTAGTCGCACGCCGAACCGGTGGTCGACGGCGCGCCCGGATCGGTCGCATCGCCGGAGCTGCCCGGGGTGCTCGCGCCACCGTCGGGCACGCCCGTGCTCGGGTCGGTCGCGACAGCATCCGTGGGCTTGTCCTCGACGATGCCGACGGTCGGCCCCCACCACAGGTCGTACAGGCAGTCGCTCGCGGCCACGATCGGCGCGTGATCGATGCGACCGAGCTCCGAGATCCCGTCGACGTCGGCGTGGAACACGATCGCGCCCGAGAACCCGCTCCACAACCCCGTCACGGGGTCCCAAGCGTTGGTCGTCGCGGGGATGCTCAGCGTGCCGTTGGCCCACGTGAAGGCGTGCGGGTCCCACAGGGCGTCGGACCAAGCCCAACCGTCACCTTGGTCGGTGACGTCGAGGCGATGGACCAAGGTGGGGTTCGCCTTGTCGGAGACATCGAACACCGCCAGCGACAAGCCCGTGAGTTGGCCGGTCTCCAGACCGTTCATCCCCACCCCGAGGAGGTGGGTCGCGGAGATCGGATGCAGGTAGGCCGAGTAGCCCGTCATCACAAGCTCCCCGACGACGGCGGGCGCCGCCGGATCGGCGAGGTCGATCGTGAAGAGCGGATCGGTCTGGCGGAACGTCACGACGTACGCGACGTCTCCGACGTAGCGCACGGCCTGGATCGACTCGCCGGGGGCGATGCCGCGAACTTCACCGATGAGGTCGAGCACACCGTCCTCGTCGGCCAAGTCGAGGACGAACACGTTGCTCGCCGGGGTGGCGGGTTCGGACGATGTCTCGTCGACGACTTCCTGGGTGGGAGCCGTCTCGGCCCCACCGGTGGATGGCTCCGCGCTCCCCGACGACGCCGTACCGCCGCCGCTGGACGTGGAAGCGTCGGGCGGAACCGCCACATCGACCGCAACGCCGCCACCGCCCCACGCGGGCATGTCGGTCGTCGCGACCCGCAGGTTGCCGTCGCGCTCCGAGAACGCGTAGCTTCCGTACACCCAGCCCTCCACGGCACCCGACCCGAGGTAGGCGGGTTCGTCGCCGTCGATCGCGAACTGGTGGATATGGGTGCGTCCCGGCTCGGTGTCCCAACCCCACCACCAGCCGCTCGTCTGGCTGATGAACAGGTTGTTCTGCGAGGCGTAGACCGTCCAGCCGTTGGCGAGCAGGCCGGCCGACGGCAAGCCGGGGGTGCCGACGTCGAGGGTCGCGACCGTGAGCATGCCGAGCTGGCTGACCTGCGCGGGCACATAGAGGTCCTCGCACGCCGCCATCGGCGCGAAATCGGCCGCGTCGGTGCGCGCCCCCGGCAGGACGGCGTCGAGATCGAGCGCGGCCATCTCGGCCTCGACGACCGGCGCCACCGCCTCACGGACCTGCTGCTGCCAAGCGGCGTAGCCCTCCTCGGTGTAGGCCGCGTCCGTCCACGGGACCGACGCCTGGGCCGTGTAGATCGCGTCCCACACGCTGTACGGCAGGTCGAAGCTCTGCTGAAGCACGAGGTGGATCCGACCGTCGACCATCCGGGCGTTGACCAGCCAGCCCTCGGCGTCCTCGGTGCGGGTGACGGCGGGGGCCGCGGGGTCGGAGACGTCGATCACGTAGGACCGCACGAGGCTCATCCCGACGGGGTTTGCCAGACCGAGCTCGTAGTCGCTCACGTTGGTGACCACGACCGCGGTGGCGTCGTCGACGAGGAACATCCCGCTCACCCAACCCGGCAGGTCGAGCTTGGCGATCTGGCTGGTCGCCTCGGCCGGGAAGCTGTCGAGAACGTGGAACGCGCGGTTTTGCGCGACGAAGATGTGGGTGCCGTTCGTCTTGACCGCGTCGAGTTCGTCGACCCCGGCCTCTTGGTTGTTCGTGCCGGTGTAGCTCGACGGCGCCTCCGCACCGGTGTTGCTCGGGGCCGACGCGCTGCCATCGGCGGCGGTGTTCTCCGCCATGCCAGGCAGCAACACGTCGCCGCCGCGGTAGTAGCCCCCGCCCACCGCCGCCTCGATCACCGCCGTGGTCAGGGTGACCCGAAGGTCGTCACAGCCGGCGAGGCGGCGGAGCGTCACGTCGTCGGTGATCTCGGGCGCTTGGGGCGTCTTGCCCCCGCAAGCGGCCAGAAGGGCGAGCGAAACAACGAACGAACGGCGCATGGCAACCTCCACGCCCTCGTTCTTGCACACCGAGGGCCTGACGTCCACACCCGTCGGCAGATTTTTGCCGATTAGCGGTCGGCGGCGTCTCGTGGACGAACGCAGATCCAACCCCCGGCGGTGGCGACCTTCCCCTCCTCAAACCCCGCCAAGAACCGAACATCGGCCTCGGCGAACCCCGACGGGCCGACGTCGGCGGCGGTGCAGGTCAGCCCGGTGCACGCCACGTGATGACGACGTCCCTCGCGCAGCGTCAGGCGCGTTCGGATGCTCCCGCCGTCGGCGCGCTCTGCGACCAGCGTCACGCTGCCGCCCGGCAGGTCGAGCTGATCGACGCACGCCTCATCGGCGGGCACCGTGGCCTTGGGACTCGGGACCTCCGCGACCAACGAGCGCGCCGCCTCGGCCAGCACCGACTCGCCGTCGTGATCCCCGTCGTGCAGCAACCCCTCCCAGGTGACCACCGCGCCGAGGCTCGCCGCGAGCAGCACCGCGAGCACACGGACGCGCCGGTCGCGGGTCGCTTCCGCGCTCCTCGAAGGCGCAGAGGGCGATGGCGCGGCCTTGGTCGCCGACGCCGCCGGGGTCGACGCAGGCGCCGGGGTCGGCCCATCGACGATCTCACGGATCCGCGCCAACTCGGGGTCACGCTCACGCTCCGAGAGCACGGCCCATGGATCCGGCGTCTTGCCCCGCTCCCCGATCGGCCGCGCCATCGACTCTCCCCCGCGACACCCTACCGAATGCGGCGCGCGAACGGAAGCGCGGCCGCGGGCGACGTCGTCACGGTGCGTCGGACGTCAGGACCATGGTCATATCCATCGTCTGCGTCATGTTCAGCGGCAGCGGCCCACCGTCGCTCGCGATCACGACCTCCGAGTGCTCCTTGGCCTCGGAACGGGTCGGCAGCGGCGAGGAGAGATCGATCGCGATCGTGCCCGTCCCAGAACCCTCGACCCGGTCGAAGCGAAGGTTCACCCCCTCAAGACCGGGCATCGGCACGGTGCCGGCGCTCCCCTCGGCCAGCCGGATCTTGGACGTCAGCCCAATGGTGGCGTCGTCGCCCTCGCGCGCGGTGAGGGTGAAGGTAGAGAGGGTTTCGAGCTGCAAGTTGGCCGCCGCAGACGAAGCCTTGAGCGCGCCCGTATGCCAGACGGCGCCAAGACCGACCGGCTCCTCGGGCAGCTGAAACAGCATCCCGCCCAGATCCATCATCTGACGCGTGTTCTCGTCGAACACCTCGGCGCTGTTGTCGCGCCGCGCCAGCGTCCGTCCGCGCGCGTCAATGTCGGTCTGACCTCGATATGCGCGCACTTGCTTGCCCACCGCGCGGAACGTCTCCCGCATCTCGGGGGCGACGTCACCGTTCAGGTCGAACGCGGTGAACCGTACGGAGGCAGTCGCGACGCCGTCCTTGACCGCGTCGACCCGAATCCAGCCATCAGCCTGCCAGTCGGGGACCTCGACGACGGTGGGGTCGAGCCCCATCATCGTCATCGTCATCGTCATCGAGCCGGTCAGCCGGAAGGTGTGGCGGTCGCCGGCCTCGAAGGCGTACCGCAGCGGCGCGGCCGAGGACGGGTCGCCTGGATCGGTCACGACGAGGTCACCGGGTCGCCAAGCAGCCCAGATGGCGGTCTCGGTCGGCGCGACGTCGACCACGGCGGGCACCTCCTCCGGCGCGCCGTGCGCCCCGATGCCTGCCCCTTCGACGCCCTGTGCCCAACCGAGCGAAACCCCCGCCAGCCAAACGAGCATCGGCCCCTCCACGCGCAGGAGGTTAGCACGCCGCCGGTCCCATCCCATGGAGCGCGCGTGAACCTGTGCACGACGTGCGGCGCCTGCTGCACGAACACCGCCGAGAACCACGCCCAAGGGTACGTGTTCTACGTCGAGATCGAGGACGACGAGAGCAAGCTGCTGTCGGACGCCGCGCTCCGGCGACGCTTCGTCGTCGAGGACGACGAGGGGGTCCCCCACATCCGGCTCGAAAAGGACGGCCGGTGCACGGCCCTCCGCGGCAAGATCGGCCGTGAGGTCAAATGCGACATCTACACCCACCGCGCGCGGGGCTGTAAGCTCGTGCAGCCCGGCGACGTCGCGTGCATGCAAGCGCGCAAGGAGCACGGGATCGAAGGGCACCCCTACGAGCCGGTCGCCCTCAAGCGGCGCTGATCGGCGTCAGTCCTTCCCCGCCTTCTCGAAGAAGCTGCGGGTGACCTCGTGCTGCGGCGCGTCGAACACGGCGGACGGCGGGCCGTGCTCGACGTCGTAGCCGCCGGCGAACACGTGGACGTGGTCGGCGACGGTGCGCGCGAAGTGCATGCTGTGGGTGACGACGACCATCGTCTGCCGCCCCTTGGCGAGATCGGTGATCACGCTCATGACCTCGGACGCCATCACGGGGTCCAAGGCCGACGTCGGCTCATCGAACAAGACGCACGCCGGCTCCATGACCAACGTGCGGGCGATCGCCACCCGTTGCTGCTGCCCGCCCGACAGGTCGCGCGGGAAGGCGTCACGCTTGGCGGCGAGCCCCACGCGGTCGAGGAGCGCGAGCGCCCGGGGCAGGACCGCATCACGCGCCTCGCCCAGCGCAACCGTCGGCGCGAGCAGCAGGTTGTCGAGCACGCTGAGGTGCGGGAACAGGTTGAACTGCTGGAACACGAAGCCCACCTGCCGCCGGACGGCTTGCAACGTGGCCGGCGCGACGGTTCCCGGCGCGAGCGTGTGCGGCCCCACGCGGACGCTCCCTCCCTGAAACGGCTCAAGCCCGTTGATGCAACGCAAGAACGTGCTTTTCCCACCGCCTGAGGGTCCGATGATCGCCGCGACCTCGCCCTGGGCGACGGTGAGGCTGATCCCCTTGAGGACCTCGTTGCTGCCGTGACGCTTGACCAAACCTTCGACGACGATCATGCGATGGCCCCCGTGTTGCCGAGCCGCTTCTCCACGTACCGGGCCGCGAGGCTCAGCGGGTAGCTCATGGCGAGGTAGAGCAGCGCGGTCAGGCCCATCATCTCGAGGATGGCGAGCGTGCTTTTGCTGAGGATCGAGAACTGCTTCGTCAGCTCGATCACGGTGATGACCGAACACACCGACGTGTCCTTGAACAGCGCGATGAAATCGTTGACCACCGGCGGAATCACGATGCGGAACGCCTGCGGCAGCACCACCGTGCGGATCGCCTGCGCCCGCGTCAGGCCGAGACTGAGCGCTGCTTCCATCTGGCCGGGCGGGATCGCTTGCAGGCCCGCACGGTAGATCTCAGACTCGTACGCCGAATAGTTGATCGCAAGCCCGAGGATGGCGGTCGCCAACGCGGGGACGTTGATCCCCACCTCGGGGAGCACGAAGAAGATGAAGTACAGCTGCAACATCAGCGGCGTTCCTCGCAGGAACTCCACGTAGGCGGTGAGCGGGGCGCGCAACCACCCCGGCCCGTACAGGCGACCCAGCGCCACCAGCACGCCAATGCCGATCGCGAGCGGGAACGACACGACGCTGAGCAGGATCGTCATCCCCGCCGCCTGCACCAGCGTGGGCAGGTAGGTCGTGACGATCTCCCAGCCCTCCTTGCGGGTGCTGACGTCGGCGACCGCGGCCTCATCGGGCATCTCGACCTTCTCGACTTCGGCCATGCTCGCCTTGAGGTAGCCCCAGTACTTCGCGTTTTCGGCGAACTCGAGGAGCTGCTCGTTGAGCTCGTCCCAGATGCCGTACTTGCGGTAGATCCGTTCGAGATCGCCCGACCGGATCATGAGGACGATCGCCTCGTTGAGCTGCCGGATCAGCTCCGTCTCGCCCTTCTTGACGAAGATGCTGTAGTACCCGGGGGCCACCGGCTTATCGACGTAGTGCAAGGCGGGGAAGTCCTTGCCGTAGAACGCCGCGATCGGCGTGTCCTGCAGCGTCGCGTCAAGGCGCTCGATCTCGACGTCCCGCATCGCATCCGTGTTGCCGTCGTACGGGATGACCTCACACGTCGTCTCGCCGCAGTGCTCGGCGACGACCTCCTCCGAGGCCGAGCCGCCCAGCACGCCGACCTGCCACTTGCCGCCCTCGGGCTTGGGCTTCTTCAGGTCGTCCCAGGCCGCGATGCGCGCGTCGTCTTTGCGCGCCATCAACTGAAGCGCGTAGACATAGTACGGGATCGACGCCTCGAACTTGTCAGCGCGCTCCGCGCTCCACTCGTAGCCGTTGAGTGCGATCTGCGCCTTGTCGGCCTGAACGAGATCGAGCAGCGTGTCCCAAGCCCCCTGCGCGAAGACGTCCTCGGCGCCGAGGTACTGGGCGAGCTTCTCGGCCATGTCGACCTCGAAGCCGAGCAGCACGTCGGGGTCGTCGTCGCTCGGGTAGATGAACGGGCCGCCCCCTTCCTGATCCGCCGCCCACACCAGCTTCTTGTTGGCGCGAATGTCGTCGAGGTCGTTGGCCGAGGCAGGTAAAGCGAGCACAAGCCAGGCGGCGCCGATCCCGGCGCACACCGCGAGCGCGCGCGTCCAAGCGCGAAGCAAGGAGTTCAAGGCGTCTGTCCTCCGGTGGACGTGGGGGCGGCGTCAGCGGCGGCCTCGACGGGCGACGACGCTTCAGCGGGTTCGGGGTCTTGCGGCTCCACGACGTCGTACGTCGGCGGATCCGGGGCGAAGATCTGCAAGCCCGCCCACACGCCGGGCGAGGCCTGTCCGTCGGCGAACGTGGCCTTTCCTTCCAGCATCAACTGCACCTGCGGCAGGGGGGCGGCACGCAGCCCGAGGCTGGCGGTGCCATCCGGGACGCCCTCCGCCATCCCCCCGAGGGCCGCGTCGCCAGGGTCCACCACGAACTCGCCACGGGCGACCGGCGTGACCACGAACTCGGGCGCCACGTTGAGGACGACCTGCCCGCCCGCAAATCCCCGTCCGCCCGACAAGCCAGCGCTGGTGTCGAGCGTCAACGAGACGAGGTCGTGCGGGTAGAACTCGAAGGTGGTGACGAGGGCGTGCAAGTCCTGCGTCGGCAACGAGAAGAAGCCCGACCACGAGCCCCAGGTGTCCTGCTCCGACCAAAACCCGGCCCCGACGTCGGGCGTCGGCGCGGTGAGCGAGCCCCAGTCGAGGTCCAGACCGCCCCACACCATCACATGGTGGCCGTCGCCGACGCGCAGGTCCGCCTCGGCACCCAACACGCGACCCGGCTGCCCGGCGTCCCACATGATCGAGTACGAAGGCAGGTAGTTGTTCCGCATGTCCCAGTCTTCGAGCCCGATGTTCGGGTTGAAGACGCCAAAGCGCGTGGCCCAGCCCAGCTTCTTGCTCGGGTCGTCGACGCGGACCTGCACCATCGCCCATTCGGGCGGCGTCAACATCAGGTCGCCGGTGAGGGCGTCGAAGGTGACGTCGGCGTCGAGTCGCGCCGAGACGGCCTTGAACCCGACGCGGGCATCGAACTCGGCCTGCGTCTGGAGCACGGGCGCGCCATCGGACCAGCCCCCGCGCAGATCGGCGCCGCCCCCAAGGAACACGTCGACAGGCGCCGCCAACGCCACCGCGTACCACCAGAGCATCCCCTGCCCTCCGAGCCGCAGAGGGTACGGCATGGGGACGCCCCGATGCAACCCCGCGCACAATGCGTCGGGCCGAGGACGCGCCTAGACGCCGACGCGGACGCCCCAAGCGGCGTCGAGGAAGGCGACGAGGACGTTGCAGAACGCGTGAAAGAAGGCCCCCGCGACCACGTGCCCGGTGCGCGCACGCAGCCAGCCAAACGCGAGCGACGGCACCACAATGAACAGGTGCCACCACTGGAACGTCACGACCGAGTGCCCCACCGCGAAGATCAGGCTCGTCACGAACAGGGACGGCCCGACGGTGGCACCCCAGACCTTCCACCGCGGCGCCCACGCCTCGTCGAGCCGTGACTGCATCCAGCCTCGGTAGAACAGCTCCTCCGGGATCGCGACGAACAGCAGGTGGTAAGGCACAAGCTCCCACCAGCGCTCTGGCAGACGCCACGCGGGCGCGAACGTGGCGGCGCGGAACGCTTCGGCGCAGGTGCCGGGAACGCGGCGCGCGCAGAGTTCGCCGAGGATCTCCGGGAAGATCCATGTCTGCCACGCGTGGTAGCCCGCGACGAACGGAGGCAGCATCACCGCGGCGAACAGCGCCGCCCACCCCGCGCCCTGCACCCAGAGGTGCCGCTCCTCAGGACCGCTCGGCAGCGCCAGCGGGAAGACGTCGGGGTCGCGCCCTTGCCACCGCATGAACGCCACCGGCGCCCACATGAACAGCACCGGCGCGAGCGCGAGCGGCAGGTCCCACAGCACGCCCGAGCCGAGCGCGACCACCGCGCGGATCGCCAGCAGCACGACCAACGTCAGGCCGAGCGCCTCGATCAGCGGTCGCGACGGCTTCATCGGTCGCGCTCCCACAGGCCCGAGGGCCCAAGAAACGCGCCGCGCCCAAGCCGCGCCCACACCTTGAGCGCGTCTTCGAGGACGAGGGCACCCGTCGACTCCCCCTCGGCGATCGGGAACGCCGCAAGCGCCGGGAACGCGGCGCGGCCTCGCAGCGCGTCGAGCATCGCGGCGAGCGTCGGCTGGGTCGATGCGTCGACGGACACGACCGGCGCCCGACCGTCGCCCGCAGCGCAGGCCTGCAACGCCGCCGGGAGCGGGACCGCCATGCCGCCCCAAGCGACGGCGTCGCACGCCGCACCAGCCGGCCGTTCGACGAGGGCCGCAGGGAGCAGCACCGTCGTCGGCTCATGCCGGGGGCGACCGAGCCGCCGGCGCACATCGTCGACCGCGGCCGCATCCTCGGCCAGCACGAGCACTGCGCGCTCCCCCAGGCCGACGGCGTCCACGCCCGATGTCTCTCGCCAACGAACCACCGGCTCACCGGCCAACAGGCGCGGGAGCCACCCTTCGGACCGCCCCGACGCGACCGCCGCGCGCGGTCGCTCCGGAGGAAGCGCCAGGCGCCAGTCCTGCGCACGAGGCGACAGCCCGGCCTCGTCGGCCGCAGCCCCGAGCGCCGCCGCGATCGGCCCGGGCGACGGTGGGACCGTGATCCGTCCGACGCCGAGCCGCTCAGCCAACGCCGCGACGCGCCATGGATCCTCTGCGAGCTCTCCGACCAAGACGAGGTGATCGATGCCGTGCAGCGCGAGGTGGTGTTCGACGACGCCGACGATCGCGTCGAGCAGGTTCGCCGTCACGCTCGCCGCCGCCACCGTCCGCGGAAGCTCGCGCAGCCGCCGCAGCAACGGGTCGTCGCCCCGCGTCGCCGACCACCAGGCAGAGCGAGACAGGCCCGGCGGCTCCGCCGACAGCTCATCGGCGAGCAACGCCCGCAGGACGTCGTCGGGCGCGGCGCCGGCGGCGAGCGCGCCGAGCTGCCGCATCCCCCCGACCGGCAGCCCCAACGCTTGGAGCATCCGGTCGACGTGGACGTGCAGGGCCTCAAAACCCGGCTGGATGAAGGTCTGGTCGATCTGGCCGGCGCGGGCGACGTGCACGGCGAGCGCGGCGCCGTCACCGTGCGGGTGCAGCCCCACGACCACCGCCTCGTCCCAGGGCTGCAGCCGGTAGCCCGCCTCGGCGAGGGCATGCTGTACGTCGACCATCGCCGTGCGCCGCGGCGCGAACCCGCGCGGGGTCGCTTCTTCGGCGAGCCACTCGGCGGTGACATCCGCCGCGAACGCGCCCGCGCCCGTCCGACGCGCCAACGCCTGCCACGCCGAGCTCACCGCGCGGATCGGCGAGAGCGGGGCCGAAGCGAGCTGTTCGAGCAACGGACGCTTGCGCAGCAGGAGCGGCTTGTACGCGCCCGCCAGCGCGATGGCGTCGATGGAGCCGCGCTCCCAGCCCACACCATGCAAACAGCGCTCGAGCGCGGCCCAAGGCACCCCGGCGCCAGGCTGCGGCGACCAAGCGACGACGGCATCGTCCTCGACGAGCACCGCGCCTCCGCCCTCGGCCATCCCGACGATCCGCACCGCTCCCCCTGCCGCCCATCGGGGTTAACCTGTCACCGAGGTCTCCCCCATGCGCGTCGCGTTGCTACCGCTGCTGTGGATGACGGCGTGTGGCGCGACCCTTCGCGCCGCGCCCCCGCGCGCGATGCCGATCCCCGGCGCGCTCCATCCCCTGCTGCGCGCCGACGCCCCCGATGCCAGCCTCGGCGCGCTCGCGCCCCCGAGCCAGCCGCCGTCCACCCGCTCGATCGCGCGCACGCCATCCAAGAGCACGCGCACGCCCACCGCCACCGCGCTCGGGCGCGATCTCGCCGCCGCCGCCCGTCGGCAGCTCACGGCGGGCACCGCGGGGTTCCGCCAGGACTGCTCGGGCTTCGTCCTCGCCGCCCTGCACAAGGTCGGCATCGACAGCGGCGGTTCGGCGGCCGATCTCTATGCCCGCGCCGAGTCCGTAGGGGCCATCCACCGGTCGGAGCGGCCCGCCGTCGGCGACCTCGTGTTCTTCGACAACACCTACGACCGCAACGGAAACGGCCTCCGTGACGACCCGCTGAGCCACATCGGCGTGGTGATCGAGGTCGCCAGCGACGGCACCGTCACGCTGGCCCACGACGGCACGTCTCGCGGCAAGACCACGCTCGAGATGAACCTGCTCCACCCGCACGACGCGACATCGCCCGACGGTAGCCGCTGGAACGGCGTCCTCCGCGCGTCCAGCGCCGGGCCGCGCCTCGCCGGGGAGCTGTTCGAGGCGTTCGCGACGGTGCGAGAGAGCGACCGCGAGGCGTGGAGCCGCTGAGGCTCAGGGGACGAGGACCAGCCCCTCGTACGGCCCGACCGCGACGCGCACCGTGCCCGCACCCGAAACGGTGAAGGTGCGCGCGTCGCCTTCGGGGAACGCGGCCTTGAGGACCGTGCCCGGCGCGAACCCGACGGGCATGTCGTTGCCTTGAAAGCTCGTGTGCGACGACGTCGGGCCCGCGTTGACCACGACCAGCGCGCGGCTGCTCTCGCTGCCTCGCTCGAACGCGATGACGTGCGCGTCCTCTTCGCCGTTGACCCGGTCGGTGGCCCAGCGGATCGCGAAGTCCCCCCGGCGCAACGCCTCGACCTGCTGGCGCACGCGCGTGAGCGACGCGATCCGCTGGAACGTCGGATGGCTGCGGTCGTAGCCGCCCCACCACAAGGGCTCACGGTTCGCCGGGTCGTTTCCGCCCGCGAAACCGGCCTCGGTGCCGTAGTAAAGGCACGGGATCCCGTCGATCGTCAGCAGGTAGGTCAGCGCGGCGTCGAGCGTGCGCGGTTCGGGGTTGTTCCACAAAAAGCGCGGGATGTCGTGGTTGTCGATGAAGTTGACGAGCGCCTGGGTCGGGGCGATCCCGATGCCCCCCGGGTGCGCGACCGTGCCGTAGTTCGTCGACCGCTGGCGGAAGAGCTGTTCGATCTTCGTGGTAGGCCCACCGTTTTTGAAGACGTCGTCGAAGACCTGGAACTTGTGGCTGAACGCGAACACGCTGTCGAGCTCACCGTCGAACGTGTACGAGCCGAGCAGCGCGTCATCACCGTCGAACACCTCCCCGAACTGGAGGAAGTTCTCCTTGCCGCCGGCCGCCGCGTGCTCGCGCATCGCACCGTTGAACGCCGACCAGAACGTGTGCTCAACGTGCTTGACCGTGTCGATGCGGTAGCCGTCGATGTTGGTCTGCGTGATCCAATGCTCGAACACGCCGATCAACGCGTCGGTGACGTCCGCGCGCGAGGTGTTCAGGTCCTTCAGTCCGCCCGGGAAGTCGCCGTAGAGCACCTGATCGCGCTGGTTCCAGTCGGTGACGCGGCCCCGGCGGTTGTACCACTCCGGGTTGGCGAACTCGGCAGGGGTCGGCGGGACGCGGTTGATCTCGGGCATGTAGACCCACCCGAGCGGGGCCGGTCCGGACTCACCTAGCGAGGTCCAACCCTGAATCCCACGACCATCGTAGGC
>JBEIFN010000034.1:0-13085 GCA_040382435.1 Alphaproteobacteria bacterium | reverse complement strand
GTGTCCTGTTCTCGTCGATTCAGACCGCGATCCAGGGGCGTTGGGGCCGTCCGCTCAAGCGCATCGCCGAGTCGTTCGGTCTGGCGCTGCCGATCCTCTACGTGCTCTACGTCGCGTTCTTGCTGCTGGGGATCAAGGTGTTCCCGTGGCACCCGCACACGATCACCGGCGAGCCGGTCGCGCTCGCGCCGCATTCTCCGACGGTGTTCCACGCCAAGGAGTGGTGGCTCGACCCGACGGTGTTCACCGTGCGTCACATCGTGGTGCTCGGCGCGTTCGTCCTGCTCGATCTGGTCTACCTCCGTGCCTCGCTCAAGCCCGACCTCATCGCCGCTTCCCAGTCGGGCGGTGCGACGCCGGGCTGGTGGCGTTGGATCACCGGCGGGGAGACCGATGTGGCCAAGGCCGCGGCGGCGGGTGCCCACACGCAGAAGCGTTTGGCACCGGTGATCGCGCTCTGCTACGCGCTGGTGATGAGCATGGTCGCGTTCGACCTGATCATGAGCCTCGACCCTTGGTGGGTCAGCAACATGTTCGGCGGTTGGATCTTCATGTCCACGCTGTGGATGACGCTCAACTTCCTCGGCGCCTTCACGCTCATCGGGCGTGACTGGCTCGGCCTCGGGAGCTGGGTCACCACCTCGACGACGCACGATCTGGGCCGGTTCATCCTCGCGCTCTGCATGTTCTGGGCCTACACCCTCTACGCGCAGATCCTGCCGATCTACTACACCGACGTGCCGGAAGAGACGGGCTTCTTGATGGTCCGCCTGATGCTGCCGCAGTGGAACCCGCTCTCGAAGATCGTGGCGATCCTGTGCTTCGTCGCGCCCTTCACGATCCTGCTCTCGCGCGGTCTCAAGAAGATGCGGTGGCCGTTCGTGGCGGTCAACTTCCTCATCCTGTTCGGCTTGTTCCTCGAGCGCTCGCTGCTCGTCCTGCCGTCGGTGTGGTTCGGGGAGACGGTGCCTTGGGGCATGCTGTTCCTCGTCAACCTCGGCTTGGTCGCCGGTACGTTCGGGATCGTCGTCCTCGTGGCGGTCCGTGCGCTCAGCCGGATGCCGGCGCTTCCCGTCACCGACGCGTTCCTCGAGACGCACCCGTGGGACCAGCACGTCCACGGCCTCGACGGCCACGGCGCGCACGGCCACGGCGCACACTGACGTAAGCGCTTCGGCGCCTCGCGATCGGCTCGGCAGGATAAGCACCTGCCGAGCTTTCTTCGTTTTGGGAGCGCAGATGAAGATCACCGGCGGCCAAGCGCGCGGCCGTGCCATCGCGAGTCCGCCTGATGCGTCGGTGCGGCCGACCTCGGCGCGGGTGCGTGAGGCGCTGTTCTCGATCGTCGGCCAGTCGCTGCAGGATGTCGCGGTGCTCGACGCCTTTGGGGGATCCGGTCTGCTCTCGCTCGAGGCTTGGTCACGGGGTGCGCGTGTCGTCACCGTCGAGGTGACCCCGGCTGCCCACCGCAGGATCCACGAGGAGGTTCGGCGCTTCGGTGCCGACGTCGACGTCCGGCTCGGCGACGTCCTCAAGCTCGCGCCCTCCCTCGGGTCGTTCGATCTCGTGCTCGTGGACCCTCCGTATGCCGCCCCGGTCGCGCCGATTCTGGAAGCGCTCGCCGCGTGCTGTGAGGCGACGCTCGTGCTGGAGGCCGACGCCGACACGGTGGTGCCCGCCCGCGTCGGAGGCTTGGTGGCCGACCCCGCGCGCCGCTACGGTGCGACGTCGCTGCACGTCTACCGGAGGTCGGCATGACGATGTCGCTCGACGAGGCGTGTGACGCCCTGGGGTCCCTCGAGCTCGCGTGGGGGACGTCGAGTGGCGAGGTGCGCTGCGAGGTTGCGCCATGGGGGATCGAGCTGACGCTCGCTCGGCCTGAATCCGCGAACGCGATGTCGGTCGCCCAGCTTCGGCGGCTCGGAGACGCCGTGCGATGGGCGCGGTCGCATCCGGCGGCGGTCGCCCTGCTGCGGGCCGAGGGCAGGGTGTTCTGCGCTGGCGGCGATCTTGCCGAGGTTTCGGCGCACTGGTTGGACGCGTCGTCGGCGGCGGTCGTGGCAGCCGCTGCGACCGCGGTGCTCGACGCGCTCGCGCGGCTCCCGCAGGTCCTGATCGTCGCGGTGGACGGGGCTGCGATCGGCGGAGGGATGGAGCTCGCGGCCTGCGCGGATCACCTGGTCGCCGGGAGCGCCGCGCGCTTCGAGCCGCGCCAAGTTGCGCTCGGTGTCACGTGTGGCTGGGGCGGTGCATCACGCTGGGTGGCGCGCATGGGCCCCGCGCGGGCCACGCGATGGATGCTGGAGGGAGCGTCACTCGATGGCGTCGCTGCCGCCGCGCTCGGCTTTGTCGACGAGTCCGCGGAACGCGGCCTCGACGCGGCCGTGGCGAGGGCGCAGGCGTGGGCGTCCCGCGACGCTGCCGCGGTGCGTGCGTGGGTTGCGCAGGTTCGCGCCACACAACCCGAAGCCGAGCCACCGTCCGCGCTCGCCGCGTTCCTGGGCGTCTGGGGGGCAGAGGGCCATCGCGCCGCGCTCGCGGCCCGCGGTCTGCGGTGAGTGCGCCACCCGAGGCGGCTGCGACGCGCCGTGCTTTCAGGGCTGCAACCTTTGGTGCTGTGGGAGAAAAGTCGACTTGAAGCCTAACGGCTCGCCGATGTCATGGAGGCTTGACAATCCCTTGCCCGATTCGGCGGAGCATCGAACGCTCGCCTGATGTAAAGTCGCGCAGGCTGGGGTTTCGGGGTATTCCGACCTCACCGCCGGTTGTGTGCGTGACCCGTCGCGGGTCGTCCGCCCACGGTCCGGCAAGGAACTCGGGACGTCATTCGCCCCGCCCAACCCGATCGAGGACAGTGCAATGGAAGGTGGACTCATCGCGCGGTTTCACAGTGGCGGCTTCTTCATGTGGCCGATCCTCGTGTGCGCCCTCATCGTCATCGCGATTTCGGCGGAGCGCTACTGGTACCTGTACCGCGTCGTCGCTGAGGACAAGCTCGGTCTGCTCAAGCGGATCAACGAGCACGTCCTGAAGGGCGACCTCCAGGGTGCGATTCGCTTCCTCGACAGCCAGAAGCAAGGCCCGCTCTCGCGCGTGCTCAAGGCCGGTCTGCTCAAGGCGCACCGCTCCGAGAAGGAAGTTCAGGCCGCTCTGGACGAGGCGTCGCTCCGCGAGGTCCCGCACATCGACAAGCGCGTCGGCTTCCTCGCCGTTCTCTCGAACGGCGCGACGCTCGTCGGCCTGCTCGGCACGATCAACGGCATGATCGGCTGCTTCGCGGCCGTCGCCAACGTCGATCCCGCCTCGAAGGCCACCATTCTCGCCGAGGGCATCTCCGAGGCCATGAACTGCACGGCGTTCGGCCTGCTCACGGCCATCCCGGCGCTGTTCATCTTCGGCATCCTGCAAGCGCGCGCCCAGCACGTGCAGGACGAGATCAACGAGTGCATCGTCTCCGAGATGAACCTCGTTCTCGCCACCAAGAAGGGCGGGGCTGCGGCCGCCAAGTGATCCCAGCCGGCCTCCGGGCCGGCCTGCACGCGGCAGACTTCGGGTCTGCCGCAGCAACCCAAGCGACGCTCGACGTCGCGCGTTCGGGCGAAGCCCCGAGGTGATCTATGGGTGGTGCTCTACCCGGTGGTGGCGGTGGTGGGGGACGTGGCAAGGGTCAGAACTTTGAGCTGAACCTCGTCCCGTTCATCGACCTGCTCTCCGTCAACATCACGTTCCTCCTCGTCACGGCCGTTTGGCTCCAGATGAGCTCGCTCAATACCGAGCAGAGCATCCAGGACCCGAACGCGCCGCCGCCGCCGCCGACCGAGAAGCCGCCGACCCCGCCGCTGACGGTCCACATCACGGCGGACTACATCGAGGTGTTCCGGGCGTACGAGAACAAGACCGTCGTCGCATCGACGGGTCCTGACATGTACGACTGGGCGCAGGTCGAGGTCGCGATCGAAGGTATCCAGAAGGACATCGACGAGACCGACCCCGCCAAGATGCAGGCGACGATCATCACGGACGATGGGATCGCCTACAAGCACATGATCAAGGCGCTCGACGTGTCGCGCGACCATGGTTTGAGCAAGACGCTGCTCGGGGGTGGTCCCGCGACCACCGCTACCGCAGCGCCCGGCAAGTGAGGCGGTCGCATGTCGATTGAAGTTCCGAAGCGTCGCAAGTTCTTCAAGCCGATCGGCTACCTCCGCGCGCACGCGCACGGCGGGAAGAAGTCGGTCTCGGCCGAATTGAACCTGACGGCCATGGTCGACATGTTCACGGTCATCGTCATCTTCCTCCTCCAGAGCTTCTCTGCCAACGGCGAGATCATGGTGGTGGCCGAGGGCCTGACGATGCCGGAGGCGGTCAACGCGGCTGAGCTCAACGAGCGCGGCGCGGTCGTCACCATCCTTGACGACAAGGTCCTCCTCGAAGGCGTCGAGATGGCGAAGCTTAGCGAGATGGATCCGGCCGACGTCCGCATCCCTGCGCTCGTCGAGAAGCTGACCCAGATGCGTGAGCTCGACGAGAAGCTCAAGGCAGCCCAGGGCAAGCCCCGCAACCCCAATGAGCCCTACGAGGGGTCGGTCATCATTCAGGCCGACGAGGACGCCGACTTCATCCTGGTGCGCAAGGCGCTCGCTTCGCTCAACGAGGCTGGCTACGCCAAGATCAAGTTTACGGTCATGGGCGTCATCGGCGAGGGCGGAGAAGCCAAGGAAGAGTGAGCCGCGTCCTGCGTCTCGTCGAACCGCCGCCCGTCGGCGGTTCTTTTGTTTTTCACCACGCTCGGCCGCGGCGTGCCGGACGGCCTCGATTGCGGTAGCATCCGCGCGATGGAGGTTGTGATGCGCGTTGGAATCTTGGTGCTTGGGCTGCTGGTCGGTTGCGGCGGGGCGTCGGAGGGCGGCGCAGACGGTGAGAAGAAGTCGACCTGCGCGCTCAGCCTCGACGGGCTCGACGGGCAGAGCTTCGTGAAGGGCTCACAGGTTGGCAAGAACCGCCAGCTCGACATTCTGGCGCGCGTCCGCTTCGAGAAGCAGGGCGAGGTGCTCAAGGCCAAGTACACCGTCCGGTCGTTCACCGACGTCTACACCTACACCTGCAAGCCCGAGGACGACGGGCTCACGTGCTGGGCCGACGAGTTCGAGGTCGCCAACTACTGCCGGTCGCTCTGGGGCAACGAGAAGGCGTGTACGCCCGAGGCTGTTGCGGAGCTGACGGGGCTGAGCGTCGACGAGGTGCGTCCCAAGGTCGAGGAGACCCTCGCCAACCTCAACAAGCTCTCGGGTGTCGCCAAGCATCAGGCGCGCAACGCCTTCGGCGGCGCTGGCATCCAGCTCCGGGGCCTGCTCAAGGTCAAGCTCAAGGAGAAGGAGTGCCGTCTGCTGATCTCGGACCTGTACCAAGGCATGACGAACGGGCAGCTGCGTGAGTTCGAGAACCCCGTGGGCACGTCGGACTTCTTCCGGAACACCGAGCGCGATCTGGTGTTCGAGCACTGCGCGGACGGTACGTCGTTGGTGGCACAGACCGACGCGACCCAACCTGCCGTGGCGGGCGCGGGCCTTCCCGAGATTGCGGTCAACACGCCGTTCCATCTCGGCTGGGCGGGCGACCCTGCGGTGCAGCCCGGCTGCACGTACAGCCAGAAGGGCTACGTCGGCTACATCGCCACCGGCGCCGAGACTCCAGTCGTTGCAGGGGCCGACGGCAAGCTCGCCTGGGGCTTTGACGCCACGGTTCCCACGCCCGGGAAGACCGCGCTGCACCTCGTTCGCTACGCCGCCTGCGAGGGCAAGGAGAAGGCGGTGCTGAGCACGGCATGCACGGCGATCAACGTGCAGTGAGGCGGTCGCGGGCCGCCTGAGCGGCTCCGCGCGCCCGCGTGGTGTCCTCGGGAGGGCCGGCGGTCAATGCGTCGCGTTGATCGAGGTCGAGCCAGGCGCGCGCCTGACGTTCGACGTCCGCCTCGTCGAGGCTGGCCCGCCGGTCGCGCTGCGTGGCGTCCCAGGCTTCGGGGAGCGGGCGCGCGGCGGCCGTGCGTCGGGCGTCCCATGCCCGGTCGAGTGCCTGTGCCCGACGGCGGGCGAGCAAGGCCGTCCAGGCGGTGAGGGCGGTGCCGAGGGCCGCAGTGAGGATCCCTGCGGAGGCGTCGTACGTTGCTGCGGCGAACGCTGTGGCGAGGGTTCCGACCAGCGCGAACGCCGTGGGGGCGGTTCGTGAGGTGACGGGTGTCCCGAGGTGCGCGTTGACGCCCCAGCGCTGGGCGTCACGGAGTGCCTGCTCTGCGGCGTCGCGGCGTGCGAACTCTGCCAGCAGGACCTGGGGGCCTCGCTGCGCAAGGGCGACCAAGTCGGTCCACGGGAGGTTCGACAGCGCGATGAGCGCGTGTCGGGTCGCAGCGGACGCGCCGTGGATGGCCTCGCTCGCAACCCAGAGCGGGACGCCGCGGCGTTGGATGGGCGTCGCGCGCGAGAGCGTGGGCCCCGTGGGGGCGGTCGTGGTGCGGATCGGACCGCCGTCGCTCCGGGTGGATGGCATCGTCAGCCCTTCCGCGGCAGATCCCCAAGGGGCGGCCGCGGAGGCCCGGCCGGCGCGCTACCCGGGGCCGGAGGCGGCCCAGGAGGTGGCCCTGGCGGTCGTGGCGGTCCACCGGCGAGGCCCGCAGGTGGCCCGGGAGGCATGCCCGGCGGAGGCCCGGGTGGACGCGGCGGCGCGCCAGCACCGGGGGGCGGCCCTGCCTGAGGCGGCGCTTGAGGCGGACCCGGAGGCCGCGGCGGGCCTGGCGGAGGTGCCGTCGGCTGCGCGGCGCCTGGGGGGGCCTGGAACCGCAGCGTCGCGGCGAACTGGCCGACGCCGGTGGACTCGGAGATCATGACCAGACCGTACATGTCGGCGCGCACGTTGAAGCTGACCTCCGCCGCCATCCCGGTGGCGCGGACGACGGGCATCAACTCGGGGCCCATGTACGCGGCGATCGCCTTGATCGCCTTGACCATGTTGTTGATGGCTTGTCGCGGGTCGGCGTCGTTGTTGGCGCTGCTTTTGGCGAACGCCGAGCTGGCTGGCGCCTCGAGCAGGATCTCGGTGTCGCCGATGCGCGTGAGGTAGCTGCCCATCGTGCCTCCGTGGCGGAGTCTATCGCACAGCGGCCCGTCGCGACGCCGTCTGGCTACGAATCCTGTGCGGCGCGTGGTAGGGTGGAGGCGATCGGAGGCGCCATGGCGACCGGCTTGTCCCTTGAACACATCATCTCGTTCCTTTTGGGGACGCCGATGTTTGGCGACCTCGACGCGCACGAGTTGAGCGAGATCGTCCACATCATGCAGGTGCAGTACGTCCGGGCCGATCAGATCCTGTTCCGCGAGGGGCACCTCGGTGATGCTTGGTACGTGGTGTTCGAGGGCGAGCTGGAGGTCCTCGGCGGTCGCCCGACGTCGCCGCATGCGCGCCTGCTCGCGCGGCTCGGCCCCGCCGCGTGCTTTGGCGAGATGTCGATCCTCGATGGTTCCCCGCGCTCGGCCTCGGTGCGTGCGGCCAAGGCCTCGACCGTGTTCAAGTTCTCGCGCGCGGACTTCCTCGACTTGCTGGATGAGGGGAACCTCGCTGCCTATAAACTGGTTTATCACATGGCCCGCCAGCTCGCGGTGCGTCAACGTCAGACGACGGCGCGCCTGAATGAGCTGCTGCGCGAACATGAGGACGTCCGGGTTCACGAGGAGCTGTCGCCGATCGTTGAAGTCTCCGCGACGGCGGAGTGATGGGGCAGGTCGCGGTCGTCGCGCTCGGGGATGTCCGTCCTACGCTCGTGGATGCCGCGTGGGCGTTGGCGCACGTCGAACGTGGAGGTGTGTGCGCGCAGCGGCCGGAAGAGGGGCTGCGGCTGTGCTTCGGGGCGACGTTCATCGATGCGACGGGTCAGCCCTCGGAGCGATGGTTGACCGATGCCGACCTTGTGTCGTTGGGCGTCGGCGTCGAGGCGTTGGTGGCGCGGACGGCCGACTATGCCTGTTCGAGGCTCGGGCGGTTGGGGGACTTCTCGGCATCCACCGACCTGGGGCTGCGCGTCTGGCGCGGGACGGGGCGCACCGGCTGGGACGGCGGCGTCGTGCTGTGTCCTGAGGTCCTCCAGCGCCGACTTCGTTCGGGCAGCGTACGCCTCGCGAGCCCTGCGATCGGCGTCGTGCTCGCTTGGTCGGGTGGTTCGGAGGAGGGCGACCTCGCCGCCGCGGTGGGGGTGCACGAGGCCTACATCGCGGCCGACTTCCCCGTGAGCGATGTGGTGCTCTCGTGGGATGCGCGAGCGTGGCGACCGTACGCCCGCGCGGGACGCGGCACGTCGAAGTGACCGTCGGGGGCAAAAAGAAGGACGCCGCGTCGAGTGGACGCGGCGTCTAGAGTGGAGCCGAGGGGGATCGAACCCCTGACCTCAAGAATGCCATTCTTGCGCTCTCCCAACTGAGCTACGACCCCATGGGAGTTCGGAGGGCGGACCCGCCGACGCGGTGGTTTTAACGGGGTGGGGCGGCGTCGGCAAGGCGGACCCTCAACCTTCCGCGTCGACATGCCCGGGGCGGGGTTCGAACCCGCACTCCCGTAGGGGATGGAGATTTTAAGTCTCCTGTGTCTACCGTTCCACCACCCGGGCGTGTCGTGGGTTTAGCGCCCCGGGGCGGCGAGCGCTTGCACCAACCGGCGGCGCGGAGGCAGCGTCTCGACCCAGCGGTCCACCTCATGGCCCGTCGCGTCGAACAGGATGTGCGTCGGTACGGCGCGCGGCCAAGCCGGGACGATCGACGCGGCGACCTCGTTGGGGCGATCGACGTCGAGGTGCATGCGCGTCCACGGCGGCGAACCCCATGGGTCGAGGACGGCGTCGGTGAGCGCACCTCGTCGTTCGGGTACGTCGAGCTGGACGAGGACGACGCGGCCGCCGAGCGAACGACGCGTCCAGGACGCGAGCGTCGGCAGCTCCTCGCGACAGTCGCCGCACGTGACGCTCCAGAACGTCACCAGGCGTGGACCTGGCGTGCCTTGCGACCACCAGGCAGCCATCGACGCGGGGGTGAGCGGCTCCGACGGGGAGGCGAGGGCGAGGGGGAGGAGGACGGTCAGCATGCGAATTCCTTCGGTGGAGCGACGTGGCGAAGTATCCTCGGGTTGGGGGTGACGTCGTGCGTCAGTTGTGGGTGGGGGCGCTCCTCGCATCGACCGCCTGCGCGCATCGAGCCGGTCCGACGGCCGAGGAGCGGCTCGCTTCGACCGTCGCCGCGCTCGATGCGGCTTGGGCGGCGCGAGGGCGCGTGGGGCTGGAGGCGACGATGGACGTCCTGACCGCGTTGGACGTCGTCGACAGGACGCACCCAGCCATCCGGTGGCGTGAGGCGAGGTATGAGGTCTCCCATGGCCTCTCGGCGACGGCACCCGACGAGGCCTTGCAGGCGTTCGCACGCGCGCGACAGGTCGCCAGCGCGTGCGTGGAGGCCACCCGCGCGTCGGAGGCCGCTCGCGGGAGGGCGGCAGGGGTCGATGCGTCCTGTGCGGCTTGGGCCGCGCTCGCATCCACGCGTTGGATGGTGGCGTTCGGGCCGGACGCCGCTGCGATCGACCGTGCGCGCGTTCGGGACTGGGCGCGTTGGGCGGGGGAGGCGGAGCCGGCGGAGATGGTCGCGCTCGCGTTGCTGGAAGCGACCCACCGTCAGGACGCGTCGTCGTTGCGTTCGCTCCCGGTCGCCACAGCGCGACAGGTCGCGGGGCCGTGGGTGCTCTGGGAAGACGTCCGTCGCTTCGACGCGGCTGCGCCCCCTCCCGACGCGCTCCCCGCGACGCCCGAAGACCAGGCGGCGTGGGAGCGATCTCAGGCAGCGACAGCCCGGCGCTAAAAACACGAAAGGCCAGCACGTAGGCTGGCTTGGGAAGGCTTCGCGTTGCGCACCAGGGACGGCTTGAAGCCGCCCCGAGCGACTAGCGGAGCGACGGGCGCGAACCGCCCTTGGCGGCGCGGCGGGCGGCGCGGCGGAGCGCCTTGCGGCGGCGCTTCTCGGCCAGGCGCTGCTTCAGGCGGCGCTTCTCGCCAGGCTTCAGGTAGAAGCTGTTCTTCTTGATGTCCTTGCGGATGCCCTCACGCTCGACCTTGCGGCGGAAGCGGCGGAGCGCCTTCTCGAACGGCTCGTTCTCGCGAACAGTGACGAGGATCAACGTGAACTCCTGGGGGGCCTTGCGCCCCTGGATGGGCAGCTTCGGGCCAAGTGAGCTGGTGAGCTGGAAGATGCGAAGTGCGGGGGTCAGGGAGACTGAACCGCGCAGAGCGGACACTTCACGAGGCGTGGGCATCCAAGCCGGCGGCGCATAACCGAGTGCTGTCGTCGGTGCCACTCCAACGATCGGATCCGCGGGGCTTGCGTAGGGGAGCGGCGGGGGTGAAGACCGCGCCATGCAGCTTCCCGCCCTCCAACGGCTCGACGTCGCTGAGCCGCGTCCTGTCACCGTCATCCTCGGTCCCGAGCGGACGCTCGTGGATCGCGCGGTCGAGCGTCTGGTGGCCCGGGTACGTCCTCTGGCGGAGCCGGCGTCGTTCAACGTCACGGTCGCCGACATGGCGTCGCCGGAGGGGGCGTCGGCTGTCGGCGCCGCAAGGACGCTGCCGATGATGGCCTCGCGGCGGCTGGTCGTGTTGCGGGGCGTCGAGGTCGCCACGGAGGCGGCGATGGCCGCGCTGATCGCCTACGCCGAGTCCCCGAACGAGAGCACGGTGTTGGTGGCGTCGGGCACGGGATGGCCCAAGGTGGTCAAGGGAGGCCGTGCTTGGGCGACGGTCGGACCGAAGACGCTCGGCGATGCCTTGGTGAAGTTCTCCGAGGACGACGCAAACCCCGTGGCTTGGGCGCGGGCGCATGCCGCTTCGCTCGGCGTCACACTCGGATTGGCCGAGGCGTGCCTGCTCGTCGACCTCACCGGGACGTCGTTGGCGAGGCTCGAGCGTGAGGTCGAGAAGCTCGCGTTGTTGGCGCCTGAGGGCGGCACGATCGAGGCGGCGCTTCTCCACGAAGCGACCGCTGCGCTGGCGGAGCCCGTCGTGTGGGATCTGACGACGGGTCTCGCGACGCGCAACGCGGCCTTGGCGTTGCCGGCGTTGCATCGCCTGCTCGCGTCGGGGGAGGCGCCTCACCGCTTGATGGCGCTGATCCTGTGGCAGCTGCGGACAGTGCTGCGCTACGCCGACCTCGTCCGTCGTCGAGCGCCGGAGCCCGAGCTTCGAGCCCTTCGGTTGCGGCCCGAGGTCGCCGGTCCTGTGCGCGACGAGGTGCAGCGCGGGGGCCTCGCAGCGGCTGAGGTGCTCGGTCGCGTCACGCGAGCGAGCCGACAGATGAACCGTGCCAAGGCCGGTGCGGACCGCGTCCTCGAGGCGCTGGTGCTCGACCTCACGCTGCGGCGGACGTGAGCCGATCCGCTGGGGTTTGGCGCGTTGGATAAAAGCGAGAAAAGCCGACCCGAAGGTCGGCTCATTCGCTGAAACCCTCCACAACCCTGGTTGGGGTCGTGGCGCTCAGGGCAGGATCAAGCCTTGCCGCCGAGGGCGAGCTTCTTGACGGCCGCGTTGAGACGGCTGATGCGGCGCGCCGCTTGGTTGCGGTGGATGATGCCCTTGCCGGCGATGCGGTGGATGGTGCTCATCGCGGCGTTGAACGAGGTCTTGGCGGCCTCGAGGTTGCCAGAGGCGACGGCCTCACGGACGGCCTTGATGCGGTTGCGCATCATGGTGCGGTAGGCGCGGTTGCGCAGGCGGCGCACGAGAGACTGGCGGGCGCGCTTGGCGGCATCCTTGTGGTTGGCCACGGGCTTCTCCAACGGTAAGCAGGGTCGGGACCTTCGTGGCCCCTCCGACCGGCGGCGTTTAACGGGTTCGGTGCCGCGACGTCAAGCCGGATCCATCGATCGAGCCCGGATGGCGCGATCGCGGGGGTCGGCGTCAAGTGTCCCGGGCGGGACGTCGACGAACCGGATACGGAGCGCGCGGCCCTCGGAGGTCGATTGATCCCCCCGGAACGTATTCGTAACTTCGCGATCATCGCGCACATCGACCACGGCAAGTCCACGCTCGCCGATCGCCTCATCCAAAAGACGGGGGCGCTCTCCGACCGCGAGATGAAGGCCCAGGTCCTCGACTCGATGGACATCGAACGCGAGCGTGGCATCACGATCAAGGCCCAGACCGCGGCCCTGACGTACAAGGCGCCCGACGGTGAAACGTACCTGCTCAACTTGATCGACACGCCCGGCCACGTCGACTTCTCGTACGAGGTCAGTCGCAGCCTCGCCGCGTGCGAAGGGGTGCTGTTGGTCGTCGATGCCGCGCAGGGTGTCGAAGCGCAGACGCTCGCGAACGTCTACTTGGCGTTGGAAGGCGATCTGACGATCGTTCCGGTCATCAACAAGATCGACCTGCCGAGCGCGGATCCCGATGGTGTCATCCGGCAGATCGAGGAGGCCGTGGGGCTTGACGCCTCGGGTGCGGTGTTCTGCTCCGCCAAGTCGGGCCTTGGGATCGACGAGGTGTTGGGCGCGATCGTCGAGCAGATCCCACCGCCGACGGGTCGTCGCGATCTTCCGCTTCGCGCGCTGATCATCGACTCGTGGTTCGACTCCTACGTCGGTGTCGTGGCCTTGGTCCGGGTCGCCGAGGGGCGCGTCGGTGTCGGGGACCGCATTCAGCTGATGGCGACCGGTGCGAAGTACGAGGTCACCAAGCTCGGTGTGTTTACGCCGCACACTTACAGCAAGCCCGAGCTCGTCGCGGGCGAGGTCGGCTTTGTGATCGCGAGCATCAAGGCGCTCGCGGACGCCCGTGTGGGCGACACCATCACGACGCTCGTCGGCGGGGCCACGACGCCGCTGCCGGGGTTTCGCGAGGTCAAGCCGATGGTCTTCTCGGGGATCTACCCGATCGACTCGGCCGACTACGACAGCCTCAAGGACGCGCTCGACAAGCTGCAGCTCAACGACAGCGCGATCACCGTCGAGCCCGATGTCTCCGACGCGCTTGGCCTTGGGTACCGCGTCGGGTTCCTCGGTCTGCTGCACAT
>JBEIFN010000033.1:0-13140 GCA_040382435.1 Alphaproteobacteria bacterium | reverse complement strand
CCTTTTGTTGGGGTGTTCTCCGTCGCCCATCCATAGGGAATTCCACAGCCTTATCGGCTGAGATTCGGCGTATATTGTTGGTTATTTATGGCTAACACAACCAGCCGGCGCTCCAGAGGAGAACCGGCGAGAGGGGGAGGACAGGACAAGGGTCAGCGCGGCGGGGAGCTCTGTCGCAGGCATCGACGAATGAGCTCGACCTTGAGCCTGAGATCGGGATCGACCTCGAGTCGCTGGGTGATCCGTTTGACGCCGTACTGCACGGTGGCCGCATCGCGCTTGAACAGCTTGGCGATCTCCGGGAAGCTAAAACTACAGTCGAAACGGACGAGGTAGTACGCAACAAGTCTTGGTTCTGAGTACTTCTTTGCCTTGTTGTCGCCCTTGAGTTCTTGTTCGGAGATGTGGTAGTTGTGCGCGACGCACTTGATCACGGCCTCTGCGGTAGGCGGTGCGGCTTCGGGCGGTCGAAACAGGGTCGGTACCAAGGCGCGAAGCATCGCGAGCGTCAGCGGCGCGTCAGGCTGCAGGGATCGCCACAGCGCGAGCTGCTTGACCAGCCCGATGGCTTCTCGGAAGTCACCGACGCCGAGCATCGAGACGGCTTCGGCCGGGAGCTCAACCCCCACGCGTTCGGCGTGTTGCAGCACGATCGCCGCGTAGGTCTCCCGATCGGGCGGGAGCATGTCGACCACCAAGCCCTGGAGCAAGCGGCTGACCACGCGCTTGTCGAGTCCGGTTCGCTCGGGTCGATCTTCGCAGGTCAGGACGACCTGAACCCCGCGCTGCATCAGTTCATTGAAGCCGTTGAAGAACTCTTCTTGCGTGCGCTCTCCGCGCGCGAGGAAGTGGACGTCGTCGACGAGCAGCGCGTCGAGGTCCCGGCGATAGCTTTGATGAAACGCCTCGGTCTTTCCGGTACGGACGGCATGGATGTAGGCGTTGGTGAACGCTTCAGCCGTCATGTAGCGGACGCGGCGACCTTGAGAGCGGGCGTTGAGTCGATGTCCGATCGCCGAGAGCAGATGGGTCTTTCCAAGACCGGTGGAGCCCCACAGCACGAGCGGGTTGTTTCCTCGGCGACCGGGTGTGTCGGCCACGGCTTGTGCCGCCGCGTGCGCGTAGCGATTGCAGTCGCCGACGATGAAGGACTCAAACGTCATGTCTTCGTTGAGCGGATCGGAGCCCGCCGCGGCTTCTGCGCCAGGTCGGGACTCGACGGTGACGTCGAACGCCACGTAGAGCTTCGGAACATCGAGCTTGTTCGCCGCGACGAGAAGCGCGTCGCGCCAGAGCGGTTCGTTGTTGTCCGCCAACATGCTCGCCACATGACGATGGGCATGCAGGTGCAAGACGACGGCACCGTCCCCCTGGAACGACAAGCGGCTCGGCTCGGGGGGATAATCCGAGATCCACGTCCAAATTTGGCCACCAGGAGGGATGGCGGCGACGACGTCTTGCCAGACGGCTTGTGGGGACGGCATGGGAACTTCCACGTCGACACGGCGAAAGGGGCGAGCGTCGACGGCGCGAAAGCAAGGGGTTTCGCGGCGAACGTCGGAGGCACACACGGGACGGGCGTCTGCGGTGCCGAGGAGAGCTCGGGGGGCGCCAGCCTCGGGGTGGGCTGCCGCGGGTAGGGCTACCGGACGGGCGTCCGGGAGGGGTCGATCGGCGTGTATGCAACCGTCGCCGCGATGAAAAGGGACGGGGAGAAATAATTCGATCAGCGGCTTAAAAGGCAAATAATGCCGCAATGCGGTGCGCTGATCTGCGTGGATCCTCGGCTATCTCGATCCCGCTGCAGATCCACGGATCGGCGGAGCGGGGAAGACGTCCAGGAGCCTTGACCGAGGGGCGACGGCGCGTTACTTGGCCGGCCGATGGGGTAGCCGTTCGAGGCTGCTTCCGCTCTCTCTCCCTCTTCGCGGCCAACGGGCTGTGCCCGGTACCGCTCAGGAACGGCTCCCATGAGCAAGCGCACCTTTCAGCCCTCCAACATCCGTCGCCGCCGCACGCATGGGTTCCGCGCCCGCATGAAGACGCCGAATGGCCGCGCGGTCCTCGCTCGTCGCCGCGCCAAGGGTCGCGCGCGCCTGTCGGTGACGTCGGCCAGCAAGAAGGCCTGAGTCGGCCTCCGTGCGCGGCCAGCCCAACCGCTGGACGCCCCGTGCCGAATCGCGTGGTCCGGCACAGGGGCCACCTGCCTCCGCGAGTTGCTCGCGGGGGCTTTTGTCGTGGCCCAAGGCCGCGCGGCTCCGCAAGCGTCCCGATTTTCTTCGGGTCCAGTCCGAGGGGCGTCGTCGGTCCGGGCGTCACATCACGGCTGTGGTCCTGAGCTCCTCGATGGCCGGAGATCGCGCGCGGTTCGGGCTGGTCGTCACCCGAAAGCTTGGCGGCGCCGTCGTTCGCAACCGCATCAAGCGACGGCTCCGCGAGGTCCTCAGGCGCGTGGGGATGCGCTTGTTGGGCAGCGACGTGGTGCTGCTCGCTCGCCGGTCGGCGGCTGATGCGCCGTGGGAAGAACTGGTCGCTGACGTGAGCCGCGCGCTCGCCGTGAACGGGGTGGTGAGATGAGCAAGGCAGGCGGCAAGTTGATCCGTCCCGGCGGCGATTCGTCAGATTCGAGAGCGTCGCTCGCGATCTTGGCGATCGCGGGTGTCTGGTTCGCGTGGTTGCAGTTCAACCCACCCGCTTCGGCGCCCTCCGAGTCGTCATCGGGGGAGCCTGCGGCGGCGCGCGTCGTCGAGGCAGCCGCGGGTGCGTCGTCCGCGTCGACGGTCAGCAACCTGCCCGCTCCGGCACCCTTGGTCGACAACGTCGACCTCGCCGTGCCGCTGTGTGGGGCCTCGGCCACCTTCTCGACCGCGACCGGCCGCCTGCACAGCGTCGTGGTGCAGGGGGCGACCCAACCCTACGAGGTCACGCCGCTGTGGCGCTGGCTGCTGCAGGGTGCGCAGGGCGACTGGTCGCCTTGGGGTGATACGCCTGACGCGGTCTCTCTGCTTGGGGACGCCGGCGCGCTCGCGGTTGGTGTGGGGGATGCAGCGTCCGGGCCGCTGCCCAAGCCCGTGGGCGCTTACCGCGCGGTGCGCCAGACCGACGATGTGCTCGAGCTCGCGGCGACCACGGCAGGCGGCGTGCAGATCACGCAGACGTTCACGAGGCAGCAAGCGTCCGACGGCGCGTGTCGTTCGGACTGGTCGGTCGCTTGGAGCAACGCCGGCACCGATCCGGTGGTGGGTGTGCATGTCGGTGTGGTCGATGCGTTGGGCCCGTTGGGCGACGTCCCTGGGCTGGCGATCCGACCGACGCTGGGTGTCGACGCCGACGTCGAGAGCCTGACCGATCTGTCCGAGCTCGACGAGACGCCTGTCGCGGCCCGCGCGGGTCGCCTCGACTTCTTTGGCCTGAGCAACACCTACTTTGCCTTGCTGCTCGTGCCGCAGACCCCGGGCGGTCGCGGCGCGTTCGTCGCCGACGATGCCACTGGTCGTGGTGCGCTGTGGTCGTCGCCCGACGCCCTCGCGCCAGGCGACGTCCGCGAGGCTTCGTTCTCGGTGTACGCCGGCGATAAGCGTCGCTCCAACCTCGGGGCGGTCGATGATCGCTTGCTGGCGGCCGTCGATCTCGGGTTCTTCTCGTTCTTCGCGGTTCCGCTGCTCGCGGTGCTCGGCTGGCTGCACGGTGTCCTCGGCGACTGGGCGCTGTCGATCATCGCCTTGACGTTCCTCGTCAAAGCTGCGTTCTTCCGGCTTACGGCGTCGTCGATGCGCTCGTCGCAGGCGATGCAAGAGGTGCAGCCCGAGCTCGAGAAGCTGCGTCGTGACTACGCCGACAACCCCGAAGAGCTCAACCGCCGCACGATGGCGTTGTTCCAGGAGCGAGGCGTCAACCCCTTGGGCGGTTGCTTGCCGATGTTCGCGCAGATGCCGGTGTGGATCGCGCTCTACACGATGCTCTCGACGACGGTCGATCTCTACCACGCTTCCTTCCTGTACTTGCGCGACCTGACGGTGCCCGATCCCTACATGGTGCTCCCCACCGTGGTGACGGTCCTGATGCTCGGACAGCAGCGTCTCAACCCCCCGCCGCCGAACATGGACGCCAGCCAAGCGATGATGCTGCGCTGGATGCCGCTGATGTTTGGTCTGTTCTTCTACACGTTGCCTTCGGGCCTCGTGCTCTACATCTTCGTCAACACCCTGCTCGGGATCCTCCAGCAGGCCACGCTCAAAGCCACCATCAAGCCCAAGCCCACCCAGCCCGCGTGAACGGGGCTCGCCGCGAGCGCGGCGAGTACGGAGTTGCGGAGGATCCCCTTCGCGCGAACCGGTGGACGGAGAACCCATGTCGAACATCCCTGAAGGCGTCACCCCGATCTCGGCCGAAGGTACCGACCTGCGCAGCGCACTCGTCGAGGCCGCTACCCAGCTCGGCGTCTCGCTCGCCGACGTTGCGCACAGCATCGATCTCTCGCACTTCCGCAACGCCGGGGGGGTGAGCCAGCCCCGCACGACGGTCAAGGTGCTGGCGTGGAAGCGGGTGGGTGACGAGCCGGCCCTCGCGCTGCGTCCCGAGGGCACCGAGCCGCCCAAGCGCGAGGAGCGCGAAGAGCGTCCGCGCCGCGATCGTGACGATCGCCGCGGCCGTGACCGCGATGACCGTCGTGGTCGTGACCGCGACGATCGTCCTCGTCGTGACGACCGTGACGAGCGTCCCCGTCGTGACGACCGTGACGAGCGCCCTCGCCACGAGGAGCGCGAGGAGCGTCCGCGCGAGGGCCGTATTCCCGATCCGGTCGGCGCGACCTCGGCGAGCGAGCGCGCCGCCACCTGGTTCCGCGAGCTGCTCGCCGCGATGGACATCCCGGCAGAGATCAGCGCCACCGGCGATGCCGAGCGCATCCGCCTCAAGGTCAAGGCGGAGTCTGCGGGTCGGATCATCGGTCGCCGCGGCACCACGCTCGCCGCGATTCGTCACCTGCTCAGCCTGCTGCTCGCCGATCTCGGCGCGCCGATCGTGGATGTCGACGTGGACGACCCGCGCGAGGGGGGACGCGAGGAGCGCCCGCGCCGTGAGGATCGGCCGCGCGAGGAGCGCCGTGATGACCGTCGTGATGACCGTCGTCCGCGGGGCGATCGCCGTGACGACCGTCGCGATGACCGTCGCGGCCGCGACGACCGTCGCGAGGGCGGGCGTGGTGAGCCGCGCAGCACCTTCCCCGAGGAAAAGCTGCAGGAGATCGCGCGTCGCGCCGCGGAGAAGGCCGTCGCGACCGGCAAGCCGATCACGATCAACCTGCAGCTCAACAGCTACGATCGCCGCGTCATCCACCTCGAGATCTCCGAGATCAAGGGCGTGTCGAGCGAGTCGGTCGTCAAGGATGACGTGAAGTACATTCAGGTCCGCCCTGCCTGATTCGGCAGACGGACGAAGGGGGGAGCGTGGCGGCGTCGGTGATCTGTGCGCTCGCTACCCCCCCAGGTCGTTCGGCCTTGGCCGTCATCCGGCTGTCGGGGTCGGGGTGTCACGCGCTGATGCGGCAGGTCTGCCGCCCGCGTCGTGGCGGCGCCTTGGCGGTGGGGCGCGCCCCGCGCTGGGTCAGCGTCGTCAATGATGCCGGTGTCGTCGTGGACGATGGCATGGTCTGGTTGGGTCAGGGGCCTCGGACCTACACCGGACAGGACGTGGCCGAGCTGACGGTGCACGGAAACCCCGTGGTGGTCTCGGCGGTGCTCGCGGCGTTGCGCGAGGCGGGAGCGGTGGACGCGGAGCCCGGTGCGTTCACGCGGCGCGCGGTCGATGCCGGGCGCATGGATCTGCTCGCGGCGGAGGGGCTCGCCGCGCTGCTCGACGCGCGGGGCTGGGAGGGTGTGCTCGCGGCGCGCGCGTTGCTCGACGGGGAGCTGGCGGCTGCGCTCGCGCCGCTACGCGCGGAGCTGGTCGATGCGCTGGCGGGCTTGGAGGTCGCGCTCGATCACCCCGAGGAGGCCGAGGCGTTCGGGGATGACGTGCTGGTGGCGCCGATCGAGGCCGTCATCGCGCGCGCTGGCGCGTTGCTCGAGGCCGCTGCCCGGGGAAGGCGCGCGGTGCATGGCGCGCGCGTCGTCCTCGTCGGAGAGCCGAACGCGGGGAAGTCGTCGTTGTTCAACGCCCTGCTCGGCGAGGAGCGCGCGATCGTGCATGCGACGGCAGGCACCACGCGGGATGGTTTGCAGGGTGAGGCGACGTGGCGTGGCGTTCCGATCACGTGGGTCGACACCGCAGGAGACCGCGAGACGGACGACCCGATCGAAGCACTCGGTGTGTCGCGCGCGCGGGCGGAGCGTGCGGGCGCCGATCTCATCGTCGTCGTGCTGCGGGCGCGTCACGGTGGGCCCACGCCGGGCGAGCAGGCGCTGCTCGACGCGACGGCGGCATCTCGGCGCTTGGTGGTGGTCAACGGGGTCGACGAGGCCCCGGCGCCTCCGGGCGCCCTGACCACGGTGGCGATCCGCGCGGAAGGTATCGAGGAGCTCGCAGACGCTGTGGTCGCTGCTTTGGTCGACGTCGAGGGTCAGGGCGCGCGGGTCGCGGCGGTCAACGATCGGCAGGCGACGTTGCTGCGGGCTGTGGTCGCACACGGCCGTGAGGCGGTCGCGGCGCTGCCGTGGGCAGGGGTTGCTGTGGCGGCCGAACAGCTGCTCGAAGCCTTGGCGGCCCTCGACACGCTGACGGGGGCCGATGGCCGCGAGGACGTGCGCGATCGGGTGTTCTCGCGGTTCTGCATCGGGAAGTGACCGCAGCCGTCGCTGGCTTGGTTAACGAGCAGACGTGGAGGCCTGTGTGCGACACATCTTCGTCATGGATCCGGTCGACAGCCTTGGCTTGACTGGGGACTCGACCTACGTCTGCATGCTCGAGGCCTGCGCACGAGGGCACGAGGTCGGGTGGTGCACACCTTCGGACCTGTGGGTGCAGGAGGGGGTCGCGACGGCGAGAGTTACGTGGGGCACCGTGCACCGCGCGCAACCTGCGTTTGTGGTCGCCGATGTCCGCGTACAAGCCCTCGCCACCGCCGACGTCGTCTGGATGCGCAAAGATCCGCCCTTTCACATGGGCTACCTGCTCGCGACCTACATCCTGGCGATGGTGCCAGCACCGACGATCGTCGTCAACGCCCCGGCGGGGCTGCAGCGCTTCAACGAAAAGCTCTGGGCGATGCACTTTGCCGATCTGCAGCCGCCGACGCTGCTCAGTCTCGATGCCGCGCAGCTCCGCGGCTTTGTCGAGGCGCAGCCCGAGGGTGCCGTGCTCAAGCCGTGGGACGGCAACGGGGGACGCGGGGTGGTGGTCACACGGCGCGGTGACCCGAACCTGCCGAGCCTGGTCGAGCTGATGACCGACGGCGGACGGGCGATGTGCATCGCGCAGGCCTACCTTCCACGGGTCGCGGAGGGCGACAAGCGGATCTTGCTGTTCGAGGGGGAACCCGTCGCCGGCGTGTTGCGCGTGCCGTCCGAGGGTGACCATCGGGCCAACCTTCACGTCGGGGGACGCGCCGTGGCGACGGCGTTGACGGCGCGGGAGCAGCAGATCTGCGATCGTCTCCGGCCTCACCTGATCGAGCACGGCCAGATCTTCGTCGGCATCGACGTGATCGGTGGCTACCTGACGGAGATCAACGTGACCTCGCCGACGGGCTTGCAGGACGCGACGCGGCTGTATGGCGTCCGTCTCGAGGCCGACCTGCTGGACCGGCTGACGCGTCGGGTGGCGGCCGCGCGGGCCTGATGGTCTAGGCTTGGACCTGCCAGGGCGCGACCCAGCCACCGTAGGCACGCTCGAGCTCAAGGGCCACAGCGATCGCGGCGGCGTCGTTGCCCGGTGCCGTGATGACCTGCACCCCCGTGGGCAGACCTTGGGCGTCGAGACCCAGCGGCACCTGGCAGGCCGGTAGCTGCAACGCGTTCCATACGGCCGTGTAGACGAAGCGCCACGGCGTCCAGACCGGTTGTCCGTGGGGTGGCGCGACCTCGGCGTAGGACGGGTAGAGGAGCACGCCGTCGCCGAGCTGTTCGAGGATCTCGCCGCGCAGGCGCGCGAGGGTCGTCAGCGCACTGCGGTTCCCGCCGGGGATCCAGTTCGGGACGTCTTCGACCAGCCCGAGGACGACCGCCGGGAGCGTGTGTTGGTCGCGGCGGACGAGGTGAGGCAAGAGATCGCGCCAGCGACGACCGAGCAGGCCCCGAAACGCACCCGCGCCTTCTTCCTCGCCCATGGCCGCTCCCCACAGCAGGAACGACTGCTTCAGGTCGCCGAACGCCGCGCGCGTCACGTTCGCCCCGGCCTCGGCGAGCGCGCTTGCGGCGCGCTGTTGGGCGTCGCGCAACGTCGTGGAGACGGCGACGAGTCCGTTGTCGGGCACATCGAGGACGCGCAGGCCGCGCAGCGAGATCGCCGCGGGGTCGCCGAGGGGGATGTCGCGCGTGCGAGGGCAGTCGCTGTGGGGGCCCGCGAGCGTCTGCAGCAGGCCCGCGAGATCTTCGGCGCGTCGCGCCAAGGGGCCGGTGGCGAGCAGGCCGCCGTCGCTGGTCGGGTGCTGTCCGGCGTTGGGGATCATGCCCGGGCTGGCCTTGTGACCGAAGACGCCGTTGAAGAAGGCGGGCATTCGGATCGAGCCGCCGACATCGGCGCCGATCCCCATCGGCGAGGCGCCCGAGCCGATGGCGCTCCCCTCGCCTCCCGACGACCCGCCCGCGATGCGGTTGGCGTCGTAGGCGTTGGACGTTCTGCCGTAGACGGCGTTGCTCGACTCCATCCACATGCACAGCTCGGAGACGTTCGTGCTCGCCATGGGGATCGCCCCGGCTTGCCGCATCCGAGCGACGACCGGCGCGTCGTGGCGCGCTCGGAGGCCCGCGCGTGCGACCAGCCCTGCAGTCCACGGCATCCCGGCGGTCGCGATTGACTCCTTGACGGTGAACGGGACGCCGTGGAACCGTCGAAGCGCGCGAGGATGCGCTTGGGCGACGTCGTGATCGGCGGCGTCGGCCTCGGCGCGGGCGGCGTCGAACCTCTCGGCGACCCAAGCGTTGCGGTCCGAAGTCTGCACGAGGGCTGCGATGTGGGCCTCGACGACGGTGCGGCTGCTCGTGCGCCCATCGCGGATCGCCGCAGCGAGCGCGGTCGCGCTCATCGAGCGGAGCGTCTGTGCGTCATCTGCCACGGCGGGCCTCCCAGGGTGGCCCCTTCACGCCGTGTCGCTGGGTGGTGCCGGATAGGCCAGCTTCCGACACGGACGCGTCGAGGGTCAGGCTACCGTCGCGGCTGGATAGCTCGATGCGGCCGGTCTTGGCGTCCAACGATCCGGTGAGCGGTACCTCGGTTCGTCCCTCGACGAAGCGAGCGTGGAGGCGGTCCCCATACGGGGGTTCGATCTCGAGCTCGGTGCCATCGCCGAGCCGCCAGATGCCGCCAGGTCGCGCCGTCGTCGCTTCGGAGGCGGCTTCGGGCGAGGCGGGGCCGACCGCGCGCGCCGTGGGGGTCGCGCCCTTGCTCGCCTCGATCGGCGGAGGGGCCGGCGGACCGATGGGTTGCGGCGGAGCTTGTCGCCACGCGAGGATGCCTGCGGCGAGCGCGAGGGCACCCAAACCGGCCGCCATCAGCACAAGCAGCCTCCGGCGGGCGTTGCGGCCCTTCGAACGGTGCGGCGTGGCGCGGCGGTGGGGTGCCTCGGTGAGGGTGGGCGCCTTGCGGGGGAGCGCGCCTCCCTGAACCGGCGCGGCTTCGGACCAAGTGGCGGCCGAGTGCACGGCCGAGGCGGTCGGGCGGTAGCCCGCGCGGGCTGGAGAGCCTGGGTTGGGGGACGTGCTCGGCTCGCTTCCCCGCTCGCCGTAGCCGCCGCGGCGCAGACGAAGCGGCACGGCTTGGCCGACCCCGCCGAGCGCGATGTCGCGCTGCGTGGGGTGGTCCGCAAACAGCGCCTCGGCGAAGGCTGTGACGCTCTCGGGGCGTTGGTCCGGATGTGCTGCCAGGGCCCGGTCCAGGGCATCGCGAGCGGAACCGAGCAGGGCGTCCGCGCCGGGCCACGTCGAGACGCCTTCGAACGCGCGATCCCCGTCAGGACCACGCGGCAGCTCTCCCGTGAGCAGCTCGAACGCGATCGCGCCGAGCGCGTAGACATCGGCGCGGGCATCCACGCGACTCGCGTCGATCGCTTGCTCTGGCGCGAGGTAGCCCGGGGTCCCGAGCATCGTGCCGGCCAGCGTGCTGTGGTTCTCGGCGCCGGCGTCACCGTCAAAGACCTTGGCGATCCCAAAATCGGTCACCTTCGGGACGAGCCCGTGGGGTGTTTCGGCGAGCAGCACGTTGCCCGGCTTGAGGTCGCGATGGAGCACCCCGGCCTGGTGTGCGGCAGCGACGCCCGCGAAGATGGGCGCGAGCAGCGCGAACGCCGTGTCGACGTCGGTCGGTCCGTGCGCGAGGGTCCACTCGGCGAGTGAGGTCCCTTCGACCAGCTCAAGGACGAGGCCGACCTGACCGCCGTGATGCACGATGTCGGTGACCGCGACGATGTGCGGATGACGGAGCTGGGCTTGGATGCGGCCTTCGGTCAACAACCGCTCGGCGAGGGCGGGACGCGCGACGCGCAGCAGCTTGAGCGCGTGGGCGCTGCCGAGGTCGCGGTGGCGGACGCGCCAGACCAGGCTCAACCCGCCCTCGCCGAGCAGCGTCTCCACTTCGTAGCGCCCGTCGACGATGTCGCCGTGTCGGAGCAACGCGCCTCCGCCTTGCAGGATGGGGCGTGACGACCGACCGATCGGCACAACCCGTGGGATCTGGGGTATCATCGGAGCAGGGCGCTGCCCTGTGAGGACCGTCAAACCGATGGCAGCCTTCGTCACCCGCGCGATCGACGCCGGACCCGACCCGAGAGGTCCGGTCGCGCTGCCGTCGCAAAACCGGCCAGACGGTGCGCCGCGGACGCAGGCCGAGCGCAACCGCCTCGTGTTGGCGCATCACAAGCTCGTCTATCAGGTGGCCCGTCGGATCCATGCGCGGCTACCGCGATCGGTCGAGCTCGATGACCTCGTCGCGGAGGGGATGGTCGGGTTGATGGATGCGGTCGATCGCTACGACGCGCAGCGCTCGGTGCCGCTCGCGATGTTCGCGCGTCAGCGCATCACGGGTGCCATCCTCGACTGGCTGCGCGCCGTGGACTGGGTGCCTCGCTCTGTGCGTCGCCGCGCCGACGAGACCGCCGATGCGCGCGAGACGCTACGTCGCCGTCTGGGGCGTGCGCCGTCGCGCGAGGAGGTCGCGGGCGCGCTCGGGATGTCGTCGGACGCGTTCGACCAACACGAGGTGCTCTCCGAAATCCGGACGCTCACGTCGCTCGACGCCCCCACCGGCGGCGAAGGCCAGCAGACGTGGATGGACCGGCTCGCCGCACCCGAGGAGGCCGACACCGCCGAGTCCGAGCAGTGGCGCGCGGCGATGCTCGATGCGATCGAGCGCCTCCCGGACAAGGAGCGCATCGCGGTCAAGCGGTTCTACCTCGAACAACGCCCGCTCCAAGAGATCGGGCGCGAGCTCGGCGTCAGCGAGTCTCGGGCGAGCCAGCTGCACCGGATGGGGGTCAGTCGGCTCAAGTTCAAGGTCCGAGAGTTCGGCGACTGACGCGCGCCGGGCTGCGGTTTGGCCCAAAGCCTGGCGTCGTGGCGACCTACGGCGTGGGGTTCGCTGCGGGTGTCGCGGGGGCTTCGGCCGGTGCTGCGGGCGGTTTGGGCGCGGCCGGCTTGGGACCCTCGGCGGGTGCGGCGGGCGTGGGTGGGGCGTCGGGCAGCTCGGCCGCTGGCGCCTCTCCGGTGGTCTCGTCGGTCGGCGCGCCTTCGGTGGCCTCGCCCGCGAGCTCCTCGTCCGCGGCGGCTTCGGCCTCGGCCTCGGTGATCGGCGCCTCGGTCGCGTTGGAGGGGATCGTCTCGAGGACGACCGGCGCATCGGCGAGCTTGGGGCGCTCGGTGGCGACGGGGGGCGCCTCGACGCGGCGCTTGCTGAACCCGGTGCCCGGGGCGTCGAGCGAGGTGGCGACGTCGAGCATCGGCAGCGTGATCTCGCGACCGGTCGATTCGAAGACGACCCGCACGCCGAAGCCGCCGTCGGTGACCTCGAGCACCTTGGCGGGCTCAAAAACGCCGAAGTGCGACGCCAAGATCGTGTCGCCGACCGCGATCTCGGGCTCGAGCTCGAGCGCGATGCACGCGGATGCGTGGTGCACGCCGAGGCGATCGTTGTCGTCGAGGTGAAGGAGCTTGTTGCCGGCCACGCCGAACACGGTGACGCGGGTCCAAGGAGCGTCCTCGGCGTCTCGGCAGGCGAGCGTCGCGCCGACATCGCCACGCGTGATCGGCACGATCAGGCCGCGGGTGGCCGACAGGGTCCCGACCTCGGGGTCGGCGGGGACCGGCGCCAGCAGCACGCTGTCGGACGCGCCGACAGTAACGACCGCGCGCGTCCAGCCGTAGCCCGAGGCGCGCGGCATCAGCACCCACGTGCCGGGCTCGGGGGTTGCGTCGGTTCCGAGCGGCACCACGAGGGCGCCGGGGACTTGCGTGGGCGCCCCGGTTCGCGAGACGAGCATCAGGTCGGATTCGCCGCGCCTGCCTTGCACCACCGTGCCCAGCTCGTAGTGTACCGGCAGATCGGGGTGCAGAAAGTAGCGGTCGGCGGTGGCTCGGCCTGGCAGGAGCAGCATCTGCCCGATCGTGACCGTCGGCTCGTTGTCGGGGTAGCCACCGGGGAGCGTGCGTGCGCCGGTCGGGCGCGGCGGCTCCTCCAGGGTGGGACGCGTGGGCGGCGGCGGGATGGGGATGGCCCCTTCGGGCGCGGTGCGTCGGCAGGCGCGTCTCGGACCACTCGGAGAAGCCATCGGCGCAAGCCGTGCTGCCGAGCAGCCACCACCGCAGCGCTGTTCCGGCCTTGACACGCATCGCGCCCCCGAACGACGGGCGCTTCGCCCGAACAGCAGGGGTTTAGCCCGAACGGTGGCGCCGCGCAGGGGCCTAGGGCACCATCTCGTCGAGCATCGTCTTGTTGATCACGCCGACGTGGCTGCGGACGATGTTCTTGTCGCGGTCGAGGATGAACGTGGTGGGG
>JBEIFN010000032.1:0-13238 GCA_040382435.1 Alphaproteobacteria bacterium | reverse complement strand
TAGGTTGTGCGCGCATCAACACGCGGCGCGCCAAACGTTTCAAGGCCGAGTGCAATGAGGTACTTCGCAAGATGTGGGTGGGTGTATTCGTAGATTGCATGCGGTTCGCCGTACTTCCAGTCTTGCATGAACTCTGCTGCGGTTCGTACGTGATACACCTCATCAAACTGGAAGTGTGTTGGTTCACCAACACGCCAACCTCTCAGCGACAACGCGCTCACCGCAACAAGTACAAGGAGCCATACATCGATGCTCGTAAGGGTTCGGCGTGGTTCCGGTTTTTCGATCACCTCTTTTTTTGGCATCGCGTCCCCGACGCCCACGTGACCGCCGCCCGACGCAGTGCCGACGCCCCCACGCTCCCCGAGTACGCGCTACGGTCGGTCACGCTCGACAACGGACTCGACGTGCTCGTCATCGGCACCGCCTCCGCGACCGCCCAAGTGCGCTTGGTCGGCAGCGTCGGCACCGCGAACGACCCGACACCCGACCTTCGCTACAGCTGGGCCCGAAGCTTCATCCTTCCCACCCGTAAAAGCGCCGACACACTCGCGGCCAACTGGTTCGGCTGGACCGAGTCGCGTGGGCCGGTGTTCGGCATCAAGGGGAGCGCGGCCAACGTCCCCGAGCTGGCGTACCTGCTTCGGGACGCGATGGACGGCATGCGGGTCACCTTCAAGAACCAGCTCCCCTGGTCGACGGAGTGGCGTGACACCGCCTGGACCGACGCCTCCGACGTCGCATGGCACCTCGACGCTGCGCGGCGTGCGCACCTGTTCGGGGCCCACCCCACGGGACGCCAGCCGACCTGGAGCACGTACTTGGGCTGGGCCAACCTCGACACGACCGTCGCCGAAGACGTGATGCGGTCGCAGTGGGCGCCCGAACGCACCACGCTCGTCGTCCAAACCGACCGCTACAGCATGGACGAGGCCGAGCAGGCCGCGCGTGACTGGTTCGCCTCGTGGAAGGTCGCGGCTCCCAATGACGCCACGCTGCTCCCAGCAAGCCCGACGACCGCTCCGAGCCCGTCGGGTTCCGTCGTGACCGTGTGGCCGCTCGCCAACGGTCCGGGTGAGGTGGTCGCCTCCTGCCGCGTCGACGGCGGACCCGAAGTTGCCGAAGCCATCGCAGCTTGGTGGCGCACGCATCTGCCCACAGGCGTGCAGGCCGCGTTCATCGAACCCGAGGCGTGGGCCGGCGGCACCGCCACCGTCACCTTGCGCGCGACCGCCCCCTCCGCCGACGCCGGCCGTATCTCGGCCGCGCTGCTGGCCGCGATGCAGACCCTGGGAGCAGGGCGGGCAGCCCCGGGCGAGGTTGCGCGCGCCCTCGCGCTCTCGGCCGCGCCCACCCATCACGCGCTCAGCTCAGGCCGCCGAGCGGCTGGCTGGGTCACCGAACAGCTCGGGCTGGCGCGGACGCCGACCGAAGCCCTGCAGGCCGCACGCGCGCGCGCTTCGTGGACCGACAAGGACCTCGCCGCGCCCGCGACCCGGTGCGCGCAGACCGCTTACATCGGCTGGCTCGGCGACGCGCCCGCGCTCGCGGCGTCCCTCAGCGGGGCTGGCCTCGACGCCAAGACGATCGACGCGGCTGCGTTGATCCGTGACGCCCAGCTCGCCGTCGACGCCAAGGCCGTCGAGAAGGCCGACAAGAAGGCCGGCCGGTGACGTTCAGGTGCGCTTGACCGCCACAAACCCCAGCATCAACGGAAGCACCGGGCCAGCATCGGGCCACCGGTAGCGACGGTCCGCTGCGCCCACGAGGCCAGGAAACGGGCGCCAACCGTTGCTGTGGCACCACTCGCGCACCGTCGTCAGGCCTAGCCCCGCGTCCAGGACGCCTTGTAGCAACGTCGCGGTGGTATGCGGGAACCATACGGTGATCCCCATGGGTGCGTCAGGAGCGGCCGGAACAAAGCCGCTCGGGGCCAGCGCCGCGCCCGACGCACCGACGTAATCGCCGACCCCCTCGTCGCCGACGATCGGCGGGCCGCCGTACACCCCATCGATGCACCCATCGTCGGAGATCGCGTCGACCAAGGGATGAAACTCCACCACCACCAGCCGACCGCCGGGCCGGAGCACGCGGGCCGCCGCCGCAAACAGTCCGCCGACGTCTGCGATCCAACCGAGGGCCCCGTAGCTCACGAAGACGACGTCGAACGAAGCCGGGGCGAGCTCGGCCAAGCCCTCGAAGATCTCGGCGCGGACAAAGCGCGCCGAGATCCCAGCCTCCCGCGCAAGCGACGTCGCGGTGTCGATCGCGGCGTCGCTGAGATCGATCCCGGTGACGCGCGCGCCGAGTCCGGCGATCGACAACGTGTCCTGGCCGCAATTGCACATCAGGTGCAGGACCTCTGCGCCGGCGACCGCGCCCAGCAGCGCGACCTCCTCCTCGAACAGCGTGCTCCCGCCTTGCGCCAAGAACTTGGCTTGATCGGCCTTGTGGGCGTTGTGGACTGGCGTCACGGCGTTCCAAGCCGCACGGTTCGCAGCGATCGGATCCAGGCTCATTCCGGGCTCCGAACGACCTGGAACGGACCGAAGGCCTGCGCCTCCGGCATCAGCTCGATCCGGTTGATGTTGACATGCGCCGGCCGGGTCACGGCCCACAGCACGGCGTCGGCGACATCTTCAGCCGAGAGCGGCTGCATGCCACGGTAGGGTGCTGCCGCCTTCTCGGCGTCCCCCTTGAAGCGCACGAGGCTGAACTCGGTATGCGCCATCCCCGGCTCGATCGAGGTCACGCGCACGCCACGTCCGGCGAGGTCGGCACGAAGGTTCAGCGCGAACTGCGTCACGAACGCCTTGGTGGCGCCGTACACGTTGCCCCCCGGGTACGGGTACGATCCCGCGACGCTCGAGAGGAGCACAAGGTGCCCGCGGCCCGAGGCCACCATCGCGGGGAGAAGCGCCCGCGTCAGGCGCGCGACGGCGCGACAGTTCGTCGCGATCATCGCGTCCCAATCCGACAGATCGGCCGCGTCCGCGCCGCGCAGACCGAGCGCCATGCCCGCGTTGTGCACGACGATATCCGGTGAAAGATCGGAGATCGCCGCGTCGGTCGCGGCGTCGTCCATCAGGTCGAACGCGCGGCCCTCGAACCCGTCGCCAAGCTCGGCGTGAAGCGAGTGGAGGCGCTGCGCGCGCCGACCCGTGCCGATGACCCGCGCACCCTCGGCGTGCAGCGCGCGCGCGATCGATCGCCCGAACCCGCTTGTCGCCCCGGTCACCAAGGCTGTCCTACCGAGCAATCGGGCCACGGGCGCCTCCTGCCCCCCCCCGTAACCTCCTCCAGCGACCGGTCCGCCGTGCAAAGTCGGGCGCCGTCATCGCGCTGTGCTACGGTCCGACCATGACCCCATCCAGCCCATCTCCTTGGCGCATGCTGGTCGCCGACGACCACGCCGCGGTGCACGCGATGTTCGCGATGCTGTTGCGACGACTGACGATCGACGGGCGTGGCTTTACCTTGGTGGCGGCCGAGAGCGCTTCGCAAGCCATCGCGCTGCTCGATCGGTGCGAGCCCTTCGACATCGTGCTCGCGGACCTCCACATGGAGTCCGCCAACGCCGGCGAGGTTCTGCTCCAAGCGGTCGCCCGCCACCCGCGCCACCGCAGCGCACGACGGGTCCTGCACACCGGGGACGACCAACCCTCCCCCATGGCACACGACCCTGACGACATCGTCCAAGCGCACTGGTCGAAGACGGGCCTGACGCCGACCACCGTCCGAGAGCGCCTCGCTGCCCTGCTCCTGGCCGAGTGACAACCGCGACGCGGAGCCTGCGCGTCAGGTGCCCCAAAAGCCCGAAGCCCCCGGCACCTTGCGGTGACGGGGGCGGGGCGTGACGTGACGAAGGTTGGGGTCCTCTTCCGAGCATTCGTGAGCGCGCTGCCGCGTTGCCGCGGCGAACGAAGAGGTTGCGCAGGACCGGGTCCGGTGGCTGTTCGCGAGAGGTTCACTCTTGCGCCATCGCCGCTTCAAACCGCGGGTGGGGCCTCGTTGGGCTTCGACCCCCGTCGCGACCGGCCGCCCTGCGTTGGACGCCCTGCCTCGACCTGCCGCTGCTCGCGCTCTCGGCGCGTTCGGGTTGCCCCGCTCGCCTCCGAAAGCCCGGCCTGACGGCCCTGCTTCCTTCCTCGTTCTCGGCGCGCTGCCGTGTCTGGGACGCCGTTTCCGCGTTCCCATGCAGCTCGCTTGAGGTTCTCCAAAGAACTCGCCCCTCCGTCGGTTCCTCTGTCGGGCCTGCGACACCCAGTGGTTGCCCACCTTCGGCAAGGGTTCCCGCCCTTGCGCGCGCCGTCCTCGTGGTTCTTCCCCACCTCGACGGTTTGACCTCCCGACAGCCCGCAGGTTTGTTGCACCCTGCTGCCGACCCTGGGGTTCATCGCGTTGACGAGGTTCGCTGTGGATGCAGCTCTCTCCTCGCGCCTCGCGATGCCCTCACCCTCCCGAGCTTTGCTCCACCGTCCCAGCATCCGGCCGGACTCGCCGACCTTCTTGCCCCCTCGCCGTTACGGTTGCATCCCTTGCGGGCTCCGCTCGACCTCGAGGCTTTGCTCCGGGGCGACAGCGGGGCAACCACAGCACCGCTCGCGCGGCCCTGTCGGCTTCCCTTGCTCGCCTGGGCTTCCCTGAACCTGAAGCACCGCGTCCATCATCGACGTCACGGTCGGCCTCGCCGGCGCCGTCTCCAACGCCCGTCGCTCCGCCGTACTGGGGACCCGCCCCAGCTGCGCACCCCGCCTCGCTGCCCTCCGCCCCTCTCGGGACGTACGCAGCGCCGCGTCCTCGCGCACCGCTCGCAGACTCCGTCGCCGGAGCCCGTGGTGGTCTGTTCGCCGGCCCTCGCGGACCGCGCGCCCTGGCATCACTGCCACAGCGCCGCCTGCGCCGCCTCCCCCGAGGCGACACCGCGCGTTCCCACCTCGCCGTCGACCTCCTTGGGACAGCCAGCATGCCACCGCGCCGGTCGGTTACCCGCCGCACGCGCCAACACCCAGCGTCTCTGGTCCGCCACCTCGCGGCGTGGACCCGGCTCACCCTCGGCCGCTCTCGCTGCCGGTGGCTCGCGGCCCGTCTCCGGGCCCTCCCAAGCGCGCCCTCTGCACACCGCGGCGTTCGGAGCCGCGAGGCTGCGCCACCAACGTCGCATCGCTGCAACGTGGCGACCGTGCCCTTCCCGTGTGCTCGGGGAATGTCGCGTCGTGCCCTTCCCAACCCCCGTACGTGGCGCGTCGCACCCTGTTGCCAGCGTGCCGTGCGCTCGTCGTTGGATGGCCCCCTGACAACCACGAGGCTCCGTCGCCTCGTCGTCTCACCGCCGAAACGCTGCCGCGCGCCGACGTGACGCCTGACGAGGTTCCCACCTCGATGCAAGCGTGAGGACCGACCGCTCTGCGGGTCGGTAGGGCTGCTCAACCCGCGTCACACCGCGTTGCCGCGGCGCCGGGTTGGCTCTCGGATGCTGCCGGCGCGCCCCGTCTCCGGGACAACACCGCTTCGTTACCAAGGTCCGACATCGACGTTTGTCTGATGTCACGGTGTGCTTGTCGCTCCTGCGAGGCCATCGCCATGCGTCTTGCGCATGAACGCGGGGCGTTGCCGCCACCCTCACCGCTGCACCAAGCTCGGCATCGGCGCCGCAATCGGCACCGACCGGCTCGCGACGTCGCCACGCCGCAAACCCTCAAGCCTTCGAGGAGACCACCCCTCGACGCTTGCCCCCGTCCTTGTCTCCCCATTGCCTGCTGGGCCCCTCACACCGACGTTGCCCTCGGTGCTCGGCCGCTCTCGCTCGCCGCTCCCCTCGCGGGGTCCGACGACCATCGAGCGCTCCCAGTTGCTCCCGCTCGCACCGCGTCGCCGCCGTGCGTGCCACGTCTCGCGCGCCCTCGACATCGCTGCCGGGGTCTCCGTCGACCCCTGGGTCGGGGTCGCGGCGCGGGCTTGCCTCACGTGGCCGCTGCTCGCCTCGAAGCGCCAGCGACCGGTCTGTCGCTGTTTCCCCTTTGGGATCGCTCCGCGGCCCGCGCAGCCTCTCGGGGTGGTTGCACCGGTCACTCCAAGCGCTCGCGCGCTCCGTGTTCCGGCCAACCCCTCAGGGTGGGTCGCATCCTTCTCGCGCTTCGTCTCCGGGGACGGTCGACCGCTGGGCGCTTTCGCGCCGAACCGGAACGGGACCGCGCTGCCGCGCTGCCCTCTTCCGCTGGGTTCGCCACCTCGCCGTGCGAAGCGTGCTTCAGGTTCCACTGTGTTCGAACTTCAAAGACCGGCCCGGGGGACCGGGCGTGATGTTCGCCGAACCTTCGTTCGTCGTTCACGGCCCGCATCTTGCAGGCCAGGGGCCAACTTCCAAGAAAATGAAATCGGCGTTCTACCGTCCGCAACGGGAAGCAAACTTCCCGTAAGTCGGGAAGCCCAACGACACGACTTCGTGTGAACTCACGACGTACTACGATCAACGCATATCTTTGGGCAGGCCCCCTCGGACGATCCCACCGGCCGCTTGTTTCTCACGCCTCCACGCGCGGCGTAGGCTATGCCCACGCCATGTGGTGGACTTTGCTGTGGCTGGGCTGTTCGGCCCCAACCCAACCTCCCGCGCCGCAAACGCCCCCAACGTGGGTCGGTGACGCGAGCTGCGCGTCGTGTCACCCCGACCAGAGCGCGGCGCACCGAAGCAGCCACCACGCCCAGTCGACGCGACCCGCGCAGGGCGCGCTGCCGGACGGGACGCCCTACACGCGCGTCGTGGGCGTCGACCCGGTGTGGCAGGCCATCGCCGAGGCCCCCGACGGCCCCACCGTCCCGCCCGACGTGTTCGACGTCCACACCCAACGCTGGACCCTCCCCGATCCGCCCGATCGGCTCGACACCGCATGGTCGGGACGCCACGGCGGGGGCCGAGGTTGGGCGCGGCAGTGCGCCCCCTGCCACGAGACCGCGAGCGCGTCCGTGGCCAACGCCGACGGCACCGTCACCCACGCATCCGCAGCACCACACGTCGGCTGCGAGGCGTGCCATGGACCCGCTAGCGCGCACCTCGCCGCACCCGGACCCTGGCCGGACGGCCGGTCCGCCGCTGCTCCGACCACGTGCCTACCGTGCCACACCCGGGGAGCCACCCTCGCGCCCTTCCAGCCCGGCGCCCCCTGGCTTGACGTGGTCGACCCGCACCTGCCCAGCGGCGACGGTGTCTTGAGCGACGACGGGCAGACGCTCGCCGAGGCGTTCGAGGGCGTCCCCTACCTGCTCAGCGCGATGTCGCACGCCGGGATCGGCTGCTTGGACTGCCATGACGCCCACGGCGAGGGCCTGCTCGCCCCCGGCGACGCGTTGTGCACCGGCTGCCATCGCACGGACGGCACGGGCGTGCGCGGCGGCGTTCCGCACGCGCACCACGCCCCCGGAACCCCAGGCAGCGCCTGCGTCGACTGCCACATGCCTCCCCAGACGTTCCTCGGCGCCGACGTCCGCCACGACCATCGCCTCCAAGTCCCCGACGTCGCGTGGGCCGCTGAGACAGGTTCTCGCGTCGCGTGCGACCGGTGCCATCCGGTCAACGAAGTGCTGGTGACGCAAGCCGAAGCTTGGTGGGGCACGGCCCCGCCCAATCCCGGACGCGACGCCTTGGCGCGCGTGCGCAACGGTGCACTCGACGCGGAGGCCTGGAGCCGACTGTCACCTGCATGGCGCGCCACGGTGCTGGCCGCGCAACGATCCAGCCCGCGCGACGCAGCACTGCTCACGCAAGCCGTCAACAGCAGCGAAGATCTGGACCGTCTAGCGGCCGCGCACGCCTTGTTCGGCAGCGATGAGGCCGCCTCCTTGGCGCCCGCGCTCCTCACCGATGCACGCCGCGCCGTCCGCCTCGCCGCCGGCCGCGCCCTCACGCCGACGCGCTCGCCCTCCGACCCGACGATGTCCGAGCTGCTCGCGTTTTGGACGGGTCGGCTCGACCAACCCCAGGCGTCCCACGACCTCGGGGCTTGGTGGCTGACGCACGGCAACGCCGACGCCGCGCTGCCCTTGCTCCGCGCGGCGGCCGAAGGCGATCCCCGCAGCGGGAGCGCATGGCGAGACCTCGCATTGGCCTTGAGCCGTCTCGGGCGGGACGAGGAAGCGCTGGCCGTCACGCGACACGCCGTCACGCTCGCCGATGACGCCGATCTGTGGCGCGCCCTCGGTCTGCTCGAAGCCGCCGCAGGCGACGTCCGCGCCGCGCGCGCCGCCCTCGAACGCGCCGTGAAGCTCGCGCCCGACGATCCCCGCAACCAGCGCAACCTCGACGCGGTCCGAAAGCGCCCCTCATCCGCGCCTTGAGCGGCCTCCGACGGCGCGCCAAGCCACCACCCAGGCGACGCACGCCGCCACCGCCGCAGAAACGCTCACCACCGGCACCCCACGCCACCAAGCACCTTGCCGATCGAGCGCCAGCCACCCCACCGCGGTCAGCGCCAACGCCGCCATCGTCGCGACAAGGCTTCGCTGCCGCGCGTCCGCGCTCGCCTCCGCGACCGGGTCCGCGACGTGCCGGACCTCGAGACTGACCCGCTGGTGGTCCAGATCGTCGAGCAGCTGGCCGAGGCTGACAGGCAACCGCCTGCCCAAGCTCGACCACGTGAGCGCTTGGTAGAGCAAGTCGGACTGCAACCGCTCCGGCGCGAGCCGCTCCTCGATCATCTTTTGAACGTACGGCGCCGCTGCGGCGATCGGGTCGACCTCTCCGACCAACGTGCGCGCCAAGCCCTCGGTGGTGACGAGCGCCTTGAAGAACATCGTGTACGCCGACGGGATGCGCGCCCCATGCACCGCCGCCTTGCGCGCCAGCTCGACGATGTAGGGCCCAAAATCGAGCTCCGCCAGCGTTCGCCCCGCCCAGTTCCGTTCCAGGAACTCGATGGTGTCCCGCTCAACGGCGGCGTAATCCACACGGCCATCCTTGATCGCGATGTCGTGGAACATGCGCGCGACGGTGGCGTAGTCCCCACGCTGGAGCGCGAAGATGATCAGGATGACGTCGGTCCGCGTCGCCGGCGTCAGGTGACCCATCATCCCAAAATCGAGCAGTCCGATCACCTCACCGGGCAGGACGAGGACGTTGCCCGGATGCAGATCGCCGTGGAAGAACCCGTGGACGAACAGCATGTCGAACGAAGCCGAGAGGTACCGGTCGCCGACACGCGCCATGTCGTAGCCCGCATCGCGCGCATCCCGAATCCGCACCCCTCGAAGCCGCTCCATGACCAGCACACGAGGGCCCGAGAGCGCCACGTGGACGATCGGGATGCGAACGTGAGGGTTGCCCTCGAACTGCCGGGCGACCCGACTCTGGTTGCGCGCCTCCTCCCGATAATCCAGCTCCGAGAGCAAGCTCGCCGCGAACTCGGTGACCACGCCCACCGGGTCGAACGCCCGCGTCTCGGGGAACTCGTCGGCCACACGTCGTGCGAGCACCTCGAGGATCGCAAGGTCGGCCCGCACGACGCGGTCCAGATGCGGACGCTGCACCTTGAGGACGACCTCTGCACCGTCGAGCAGCGTGGCGACGTGCACCTGCGCGATGCTCGCGGTGGCGAGCGGGGTCTCTTCGACGCTGGAAAACGACGACCGCCAGTCCGCCCCAAGCTCCGCCGCGAGCTGCGCCTCCACGAACGACCAAGGCAGCGGCGCGACCTCGTCTTGGAGCTTCTCGAGGGCACGCACCCAGTCACCGGGCAGCAGGTCCGGCCGGGTCGACAGGACCTGTCCCAGCTTGACGAAGGTCGGTCCGAGCTCTTGCAGCACCGCCACCGCCCGCTCGGGCGTCGCCCGCACCGTCTCTTCGGGCTGGACCGGCGCCAAGCCTGGGATGTCGAGCCCTGAGACGATCCAGCCAAAGCCGGAGCGCAGCAAGATCTGCCCGACCTCCCGGAGCCGGTCGAGGTCTCGCAGGACGCGCCCCAGATCGGTGATCGAGCGCACCACAGGACGTACGATCCCCACCCGCGACCTCCCCTGCCACGCGCGTCGGGTAACACAGACGCCGAACGCCGCATTTTCTGGCCCAAAAACAAAGAAGCCCGAAGGGCGAACCCTTCGGGCTTCAGGCGACCGTCAGACGACGGTCAACGGCTCACTTGGCAGGAGCCGGGGGAGCGCCAGCCGGGGGAGCGCCAGCGGCCGGAGCGGCCGGGGGAGCCGGGGGAGCGCCAGCAGCCGGAGCGGCCGGGGCAGCGCCCTCAGCCGGGGCGGCCGGAGCAGCGGCAGGAGCCGGAGCCGGGGCGGGAGCAGGAGCCGGGGCCTTGACCTCGGTCTTCTTGTCGTCGGCCTTCTTGTCGGCAGGCTTGGACTCGGGAGCGCCACCACCGCAAGCGACGGCGAGGAGCAGAACGGGCAGGAAACGCATGAGACCCTCCAAGGGATGCGCAGCGAGGCTAACCGTGTTTCCTCTGCATCGGCAAGGAGTTGGTCAACACCACCACCCCCGGCCGACCCGCACGACCACCACCACATCGACCCATAAATCAAGGTTGTTCGTAGATTCATCACCTGCCGACCCTGCAACGCAATACAGCACATCACCTCGACCTCCGCTGGGGATGTCGGACGGATCCACGGTGGCGCGCACGGCACGCCAGGCCACCTTCAACCCAAGGCGGCGAGCCGCTTCGAGGTCGCGAAACCGGAGCGAATGTTCCACAAAGAGCGTTTCCCCCGCGAGATAGGCCCCACCTCCCAGGGCGACACCTCGGCGATGGAGATCACGCGGGAAGGCGTGACCGCGATCCCACAACGCAAGCGCGCGCTCCACGTCGTCCTCGTCGTCACGTCCATGCAGGCCAGCGCGCCACTCCAGGTGGTGTTGCAGCTCGTGTCGGATCGTCTCCTCGATCTCGGCCTGCCAGTCAAAATCGTCCTCCTCCGCCTCGATCCTCACGAACGAGCCGTAGTAGAGCCGGATGATCGCGTGGCTCGGCGCGTCGGGGACGAGCGCGAACACCGGGTCGGGCTCGCACGTGCCAAAGCACCAACCGTCGTCGGTGTCTTGCACCCAGACGCCGGGCTCCACACGCAGCTGCGTGACGCCCTCGCGGGCTGCGGGTGAAAACCGCTCCCACGTGGCCCAGACGGCCTCCTCGAACGCCAGCAGCGTCATGCCCGCCGCGTGCCCGTCGCGTGCGTCCGTCATGCGTCGTCTCCTGCCTGTGCGCCGTCTCGCAGCAGCGCCAGCACCTCGTCGGCGAACCGCGCGGCGCGCTTCGGGCCGACGCCCGGCACCGCGGCGAGCGCCTCCGAGGAGGTCGGCATCGCTGCCAGAATCGCCGTGAGCGCGCGGTTGTCGAACACTTGAAACGGCTTCCAGCGTAGGCGGCGGGCGGCCTTTCGACGCCAGTCCGCGAGACGACGCGCAAGGCCCGTGTAGCGGCCACCCCGGGTAGGACGCGGCTCGGAGGTCGCCCGCGCGGCGCGAACCGGTCGACCTGCCAACCACACCGTCGGGTACTTGCGGCCCTTGCGCGCGAGGCGCCCGTCTTCGAGCAGCCGATCGACGAGCGCGGCGACGCCGGCCTCCGGCGCGCCCTTGAGCGCGCCATGCCCCGGCAACCCGATCAAGCCTCGGCGCTTGACGTCGGCCGCTTGCGAGCCGCGCAGCGCGGCCACCAAGGTGCCCCGACCCACCGGTCTCGACATGGCCGAGACCAACGCGAGCACCGCACCTTCGGCGTCATCGGGCGCGACCCACGCGGCGGCGAGCGCGTCGTTGGCCCGACGCGTCGCGCGCTGCGCCGAGGCCGCGGCCTCCCACGACGCGTGCGAGGCCGCCACCGCCGCGGGATCCAAGCACACATCGCACCGCCCGCAGGGCAGCCCCGGAGCGTCGCCCATCGCGACCTCGAGACCGACCGCACGGCACACCGACGACGCGGCCCACGCCTCGAGCGCGCGCCAACGCTGCTCAGCCCCCGGCGGCGGACGCGGTCCCCACAAACGTCGCTGGAGCAGCGCGTCGGCCGGGCCCACGCACAGCAACGCCTTGGCGGGCGCGCCGTCTCGCCCGGCTCGCCCGACCTCCTGCGCCAGCGCCGGGAGCGAACCCGGCGCGTCGACGTGGGCGACGAGGCGCACATCGGGCAGGTCAATGCCCATCCCAAACGCGGTGGTCGCGACCATCACCCGCGCGCGGCTGGCGACGAACGCGTCCGTGGCGCGCTGCTTGGCGAGCGCGGTCCGGCCGGCATGGTAGTGAACTGCCGTGATGCCCGCCTGTCGCAGCGCAGCCTCGACGGCGACCGCGCGGCGCCGCGTCCCCACGTAGACCACGGCCCGCCCGGGGCGTGCGTCCGCGAACGTCGCGCGCAGCGCGTCCACCACCGCCGCCAGCCGCGCCGCGGTCCCCTTCGCGCGAAAAACGTGAAGGCCGAGGTTCTCCCGACGAGACGGGGCGACGTGGACCGCAGGCTCGGTCAGACCGAGCGACATGACGATGTCGGCGCGCACGGCAGGGTCGGCCGTCGCCGTCAACGCCGTGACGGGCACGCCGGCTTGCGCCTTCCACGCGCCGAGCAGGCGAAACTCCGGCCGGAAATCATGGCCCCACTCGCTGACGCAGTGCGCCTCATCGACGACGACGCGGCCCACGCCGAGCCGAAGCAGGCGGGCGCGGCTGCCGGACGACGCGACACGCTCAGGACTGGCAAAAATCACGGTGGCCGCCGCGAGCACCTCGGGCGTCGCGCGGCGGCCCGCGGTCCAAGCGAACGCTTCAATCCCTCGCGCCTGCAAGCTGCGGACTTGATCGTCCATCAGCGCGACCAACGGGCTGATCACCAACGTCCGCAGACCGTGCTCTCGGCGAAGAAGGACCGCGGGGAGCTGGTAGAGCAGAGACTTTCCGCCTCCGGTCGGGAGCACAGCGAGCACGTCACGACCTGCGCGCACGTCGGCGACCACCGCCGCCTGGCCCGGCCGAAACGCGGGGTGGCCGAACACGCCACGCAGCACCGCTCCCACCGCCTCGTCCATGGAAGTCCCCCGCCGAGAGGCTATGCTGCCGCCGTGGAGACGACGATGCCGACATGGGACCGGATTGACCGCGGCGTTCGCATCGCGTTGCTGCTCGTGCTCGCGGCCGACCTCTGGGCCCAGTCGCGGAGCCGCGCCGTGCAGACCGTCATGGCCGCCGATCTCGCGGAGCTGCGCCGCGCCGTGGAGAGCCTCGACAGCCCGCCCGCCGTCGCCGCAGC
>JBEIFN010000031.1:0-13249 GCA_040382435.1 Alphaproteobacteria bacterium | reverse complement strand
TCCTCTTCGGTGTAGACCTCGGTCACGCGTTCGTGCAGAAACCGGGTGAGCTGGTGCTCCCACTCCTCGGGATCGTGAAAGGTCCGCGCGAGCGAGGTGAACACCTCAGGATCGAGCAGGGGCGCGCCCGGCCAGTCGAGTGGGATGCGCATGGTATCGAGCGCGGCGAGCCAGGCCTTGCGCGATGCCACGCGGTCGGTCGCCGACAGGGCGTCGCCGAGTCGCTGCCACGCCAACACGTGGGTGGGGTCAGCGCGCGTTGCGCGCTCGAGCAAACCGACCGCCGCCTCTGCGCGCCCCGACAGCAGGGTGCGAAGCCCGGCATCGTAGAGCTGCCAAGGGTCGTCAGCGTCGGCTTCGAGGCGGATCGCGATGCGGTCGTCCTCTCGTTGCACGCGCGCGTCGAGGACTTCGAGGGTGGCGGCGAACCATCCCGCAAAGGTGCTGTGCATCGGCGTGAGACGCGCACCATCCCACAGGCCGAAGGCGTGGCCTCCGTCGTGGTTTCGCGCAAAAACCCAGCGCTCTCCCTCCGCCCCGTCGGCAAAAACCCACACGTTGCGCACCTCGGCCGACGCGGGACCGATCTCGTGGGTGGGGCGCATCCGCAGCGCGCCGCGGAACAGCTCGGCGCCGTTGTGCCGTGCGAGGAACTCGCGCAAGCCATGGGGGAGGCGTCGCCCGAGCTGGGCCTCGAGGGCATGGATCGCGTCGGCCGCCGCAGGCTCGTCGAGCCGGTGAACGTCGCGTCGGTACTTGGCGAGCATGCGCTCGAGCGTGGAGAAGGGATCGTGTGGAGGCATGCCGTCCGCGCCGTGAGAAGCTGGGCTCGTGAACTCTATCTCGCCCGGCCCCCCGCGGTCGACCGCCGCCGATCAAAGTCGGCTTGGGGCGGACTCAACGCGCTTGGGACAGCGAGACCAGCGCGACGAGCGCGGCCGCGGCCCGCAGCGGAAAGGTGGCGAGCGAGGGCAGCGTGCGACGCAGGCGGCTCGCGACCACCTGGCCGGTGGCGACCCACACGCGGCGGGTGGTGAGGATGTCGTCGTGCGTCCACGGCACCGAGGCGATGAACGTGAGGAGCAGGACCACCACGGGCGCGGCGACCGCGATGTGGAGGAGGACGTCTGCGGCGCTGCCGGGGGGAATCTGGTGAAGCGGGATCATGGGCGGCCTCCGATACACCTGTTCTACTGCGCACCCGTTCAGGTTTCAAGTGTTCAGGTGCGGTCCGACGTGCGGATTCCGGTCCCTATGTCAGAAAAACTAGGTTCCCTTGTTGTTCGGGTCGCTCGGCTGCGAAATTTGAGGACAGTATGTGTCCGTTTTGCGTCGAACGATTACAACGCGGACGGAGGCGTCATGACGCTCAACAAGGCGCAACGGCTGGTCAAGCTGCTCGAACTCGTCACCCGTCCGGGGGGGGTTCGCGCTTCCGAGCTGGTGGAGCGCTTCGAGATCGATCCACGCTCGCTGCGCCGTTACCTGGCCGACCTGCGCGACATCGACCTGCCGATCGTCGATAAGAACCGCGGCGGCGAGCGGGTGCTCGAGGTCGACCCGCGCTGGCGACGCACCGGGGTGACGCTGAGTCTCGCCGAAGTCCTCTCGCTGCACTTCGGCCGGCGGTTGTTCAACTTCTTGCAGGGGACCTCGTTCGCGAGCGACATGGATGGGGCGCTCGAACGTCTCGAACCGGCGATCCCGCGCGCGCATGCGGAGCTGTCCAAGCAGCTCGACCGCTCCTTCGTCGCACGCGCTGAGCACGCCAAGGACTACGCCGGAGAGGCGTCCGAGATCATCGATGATCTGGTCACGGCGTTGATCTACCGCAACCCGATGGACGTCACCTACCGCCGCGCCGACGACGTCACGCGGTCGTATCGCCTGCACCCGTACACCCTCGTGACCTACCGTCAGGGGCTGTACGTGCTCGCGCTCGATGCCCGCGCCGCGCTCGTCAAGACGTACGCCGTCGAGCGGATGACGGCGGCGACGCGCCTGCACCGCGAAAAGTTCGAGCTCCCCGCCTCGTGGGATCCCGAGGCCCACCTCGCGCACGCCTTCGGGATTCAGGGGGGTACGCCGGTGCGGGTGGTGGTGGCGTTCTCGCCGGCGGTTCGGACGTACATCACCGAGCGGCGTTGGCATGGTAGCCAACAGCTCACGCGGCGACCCGACGGGTGGCTGGAGCTGGCGATGGACGTCGCGGAGACGCCCGAAGTCTTGAGCTGGGTGCTCTCGTTCGGGCGCGATGCGCGCGTGCTCTCGCCCGACAGCCTGCGTCAGCGCGTCCTCGAAGAGGCCAAGCGCATGGTGCAAGCGGCGGAGAGCCTACGATGACCTGCCCGCCCGCAGAAGCGACGCCGCACTCGGTCGGCGGCGACGACGAGGACGCGCCGGGGCGCGTGGTTCCCCTCGATGCCGATCCGCCGGGCCCGACGCTCGCGCCGGGCGCGCGCTTGCTCGCGTGCGGTCGTCGCCCGGTGGCGGCGGTGCCAGCGACGGACGATGCCTTGGCGCGAATCGCGATGGACTACGCCACCGAGGTCGGCGACCTCGCGCCTGCCGCGCTGCTCGGCCGTTGGGCGGACGGGTTGGACCGACGCCGCCCCGAGCATCGCCTCGCGTGGCGCGCGGTGGTCGGCGCGGCCGCGTTCGCCCTGGCGCCCGGCTGGGGGCGCACCGCGTTTCGGTCGTGGTTCCGGGACCACCCGCGCCCGAACGCTGCCGAGCGCCAACCCTTCGTGGCGGTCGCCGAGACGCCCTTCGTACCCTGGCGCGTGGTGGGCGTTGGCGCCGACGGGCTGACGCTGCGTCCGCGGGTCGCGCTCGCGCCTTGGTGGATCCCCGATGCGCCGGTGTCCGAGGAGGGGTTGGGTTGGCTCGTGCGCCGGGTGCAGCCGGGCGACGCCGTGTTCGCGCGCGTGGTGCCGCTTGCGGGCGGTGGCGCGGTGCTGCGGACAGCGCTCGTGTTGCCGGTCGCCGACGACGACGCCCGCCTGCGTCGCGTATTGATGCGGCTCGCGGGCGCGATGAAGTCGGTCAACGCGGCGTATCGGCGAGAGGATCTCTACCGGCGCGCCGGACATCGCCTGCTCGCGGGACTCCTCGCTGAGGTGGACTAAGCCAACCGTGCGGCGTGATGGCGGATGCGGTCGATCATCGACCAAAGACCATTTCGACGTGTCATCGACAGCTGGTTCTCCAGCCCGAGCCGCCCGAAGATGGCGCGCGCGTCCACCCCGAGGGCGTCGGCCGGCGTGCGGTCGTCGTACAGCGCGAGCAGGATCGCGACGAGGCCGCGCACGATGAAGGCGTCGCTGTCGGCGGCGAGGCGAACGCGCTCTCCGTCGCGCCATGCGTGCAGCCACACCCGCGACTGGCAGCCTGCGACGAGGTGGTCGTCGTCGCGCTGCTCCGCCGGGTAGTCCGGTAGGGTGCGGCCAAGCTCCATGAGGTAGCGAAGCCGCTCCTCTCCATCGTCGAGGGCGTCAAAGGTCTCCAGGATCTCGTCGAGCGGCGTCATGGGCTCCCCTGCCACGGTTCGCCACACCCCGCGCTTGGGGGTTGGCGAGGTGAAGCCGGGTGCGATACCGCGGCGGCTCGCCCGGGGCGAGACCCGAGACAGGAGGACACCATGGCCGATCCCGCAAACCGCTGGGAAGACAACGTTGGTGGCGAGGTCACGATCGGCGGCAAGCGCCTGTCGTTCTTCGTCGACAAGGAGTGCATTCTGTGCAGCGTCTGCAGCGACGCCGCGCCGCGCAACTTCAAGATGAGCGACGACGAGGACCACGACGTCTGCTACAAGCAGCCTGAGACCGAGGACGAGCTCGCCCAGTGCTACGAGGCGATGGAGAACTGTCCGGTCGAGGCGATCGGCGACCACGGCTGAGTCGTCCGCGCGGCACGATCAGAGCGCCTCTCCGGCTGCGGCCGCGACGAGGCGCGGGTGCAATGCGTCGGCGGTTCCGAGCAGGCGTCCGATCGCCTGTTGCACGGTGAGGTCGGAGACGGCGTCGTCCGCGGGGACGTCGACGGTGTAGTGGACCTGGCCGGTGGCAGGATCGAGGCCGAGGCGTCCGATCGCCAGCTCGTGGTTAAGCGTGGCCAGGGCGGTCAGCAGCAAGCCGGTCCCGCGCGCGGTCTGCGCCTCTTGCAGCCGGTACAGGCCGTCGGTGCGCAGACGGACGCTGGGGACCTCGGCGAGCACGACGATCTCGGCGACGTAGCCGCCTCCGGGCCCGTCGTGTGGAAACCTCACAGCTCCCCCTTCGGTCCGCTCCACCGCAAAGCCCATCTGACCCGCGAGCGCGGCCAGGTGGTCGGCCGTCGGCGGGGGCGGTGGATCCGAGGCGGGCGGGAGCGCGGTGAGGGCCGTGCCCGAGGGGGCGTTGCCCGTGCAGCTCACGGCGGTGACCACGGCGATCGCGAACAGGGGTTGACGGGGCATGGCGGCCTCCTGCCGACCGGCTAACGTGCCCAAGCGAGCCCGCGCGCGGAGGGGGAGAGGTTTGGCGTCCTTGATCGTCGCGACAGCGGGCCACATCGATCACGGCAAGACCACGCTCGTGCGCGCGCTCACCGGCGTCGACCTCGATCGGGCGCCCGAGGAGCGGTCGCGGGGGATCACGCTGCATCTCGGCGTCGCCGGCGCGACGGTCGGGGGGCGGGCGATGTCGTTCGTCGATGTCCCCGGTCACGAGCGTTTGGTCCGCACGATGATCGCGGGCGCGGCCGCGGTGGACGCCGCGCTCCTGGTCGTCTCGGCCGAGGACGGGGTGATGCCGCAGACCGAGGAGCACGCGGCCATCCTCGCGCTGCTGGGCGTGCCGCGCTTGGTCGTCGCGTTGACCAAGGTGGATCGGTCCGACCCGGAGCTGCTCCCGCTGATCGAGGACGATGTCCACGGGCTGCTCGACCGGCTCGGCCTGGTGGCTGTGGCGACGGTGCCCGTCTCGGCGCGCACGGGCGAAGGGCTCGAGCGGCTGGTGGCGGCCTTGGTGCAGTGCCCGCGCCGCGCGTCGGGGGCGTCGGCGCCGTTGAGCCTATGGGTGGACCAGACCTTCTCTCCCGCCGGACATGGGACCGTGGTCACCGGGACGCTTGCGGGGTCGGCCTGGCAGGAAGGTGCTGCGCTGTGGGTCGCTCCCGACGCGCCGGTTCGTGCACGCGCCGGCCAGACCCACGGCGCGACCCAGGTGTCCGCGGAGGTGGGGACGCGGTTGGCGTTGAGTCTGCCGGGCCTGACGGTGGCCGAGGCTGGTCGGGGGACGCGGCTGGTGGGCGCGCCGCTACCGCTGGGAACGGTGTGGGACGTCGTGGTCTCGGGTGACGAGGCCGCGCTCCCCGATGACACCGAGGTGCGGTGCCACGTCGGCACGGCCGAGGTCGCGGCGCGTCTCCGCCGGCTGGGTGACGACCCGCTCCCGGAGGGCGGTTGGGCCGCGCAGCTCGTCGTCCAAGCGCCGGTTCCCGTCGCGCCCGGCGAACGCTTCGTGCTGCGGCGCCCGTCGCCGGCGTGCACGATCGGTGGGGGTCGCGTCCTCGACCCGTGGGCGGTCCGGGTGCGCCGTCGGGACCGTTCGGCTTGGTGTGTCGAACTCGCGAGGTTGATGGCGGGGGATGCGTCGGTGCTGCTCGAACGCGGGGGCGATGGGGGCTGGCCAGCAGCGGTGTGGGCGTCGCGTCGTCCGTGGGTCGCGGACGCGCCCGAGGCGGTGCGGTGGGGAGAGGTCGTGCTCGCCCCGGCGGTCGCGGAGCGCCATCTCGACGCGCTCAGGGCCGACGTTCGGGCCGCCCACGAAGCGCGGCCGCATCGACCGAGGGTGCCGCGGGCGTCGCTGTGGGCGCGCGGTCGACGCGCGTTGTCCGAGCGGGCCTTCGAGGCGCTCCTTCAGGCGTCCGACCTCGTTGTTGACGCGCACGGTGTCGCGGACCCGGGGCATCGGCCACCGTCCGATCCGCGCATCGACCGGCTGCGCGAGGCCGTCGCGGGTTGTGTCGCAGCCGCTGGCCTCGAAGGCGCGACGTGGGAGACGTTGCACACGCTCGGGCCGGCGGAGCAGGTCGACGATGTCGTGCTGGCGGGGGCGTTGCGCGGGGCGTGGGTCTCGGTCGCCGAGGTCGGGTGGGTCGGCGCTGAGGCCCTCGCGGCGCTCCGCGCTGCGCTGCGTCGCCATTTTTTAGAGCATCCGACGCTCTCGCCCGCCGACCTGAGGTCGCACGCGCCGCTGTCGCGACGGGTTTTGCTGCCGTTGTTGGCTTGGTGTGATCGCCAAGCGTGGACCCGGCGCCGTGGTGAGGCCCGAGAGGCGGGTGCGGACCTGTCGTGGGCCGCCGCGGACGGTTAGGTCTCGCAGGATCTGCTGAGGGAGAAGTCATGCTCGAGCGTCGCACCCACACCTGTGGAGAGCTCACCGTCGACCACGTCGGCCAGAAGGTCGTCGTGCAGGGCTGGACACAGAACGTGCGCGATCGCGGCGGCGTCGCCTTCCTCGTGCTGCGCGACCGCTACGGCCTCGTCCAGGTCACGGTCGACGAGCGCTCGCCTGAGGCGGCCCGCGAGGTCACCAAGGGGATCGCGCTTGAGTACACCGTCCAAGTGCACGGCGAAGTCGTCGCCCGCTACAAGCCCAACGCCGAGATGGCCACGGGTGCCATCGAGATCGTCGCCGAGCGTGTCGAGGTGTTGTCCAAGACGCGGCCGCTGCCGTTTGGCATCACCGAGACCGTGGATGCCAAGGAAGAGACGCGGCTGACCTACCGCTACCTCGACCTGCGGCGCCCACCGCTTCAGCGCAACCTGATCTTGCGTCATCGCGTGTCGTTCGCCGTTCGGGAGGCCCTCAACGCGCAGGGCTTTCTCGAGATGGAGACGCCGATCCTCACCAAGGCGACGCCCGAGGGAGCCCGCGACTTCCTCGTCCCGAGCCGCGTCAACCCCGGCAAGTGGTTCGCGCTGCCCCAGAGCCCGCAGCTGTTCAAGCAGATCCTGATGATGTCAGGCTTTGACCGCTACTTCCAGATCGCTCGCTGCTTCCGCGACGAGGACCTGCGCGCCGATCGCCAGCCCGAGTTCACCCAGATCGACCTCGAGATGGCGTTCTGCACCCGCGAGATGGTGATGGAGGTCGCCGAGAGCATCGCGCGCGCGATGTGGAAGGCTGGCGTGGGCCATGAGATCCCCGAGATCCCGCAGATCACTTTCGCCGATGCGATCGCGCGCTTTGGCGTCGACGCGCCCGACATCCGGTTCGGCATGGAGCTGTTCGACGCCACCGAAGCGCTCGCCGGGTCGGCGTTCGCGCCGGTCGCGGGCGCGCTCGGGTCGGGCGGCATCGTCAAGGGGTTCGTCGTCAAGGGAGGGGCCGAGACCTCGCGCAAAGTGCAGGATGCTTGGACGCAGTTTGTGAAGGCCTACGGCTTGACTGGCCTGCTGTTCGGAAAGCTCGGCGCCGAGGGGTTGACGGGTCCGCTCGCCAAGGCGGTCGAGGGGATCGACGCAGCACCGTTCCTCTCCGCGTCGGGTGCGCAGGCGGGCGATCTGTTGGTCGTCGCTGCGGGCAAGGCCGGCGCCGTCAACCCGGGGTTGGGGCGTCTTCGCGTGGCCGCGGCGCGTGAGCTTGGCTTGATCCCTGCGGGCACCTACGCCTTCTGCTGGGTGGTGGACTTTCCGATGTTCGAGCGTGATCCCGAGGGGGAGTGGACGCCGATGCACCATCCGTTCACCAGCCCCCGTCCCGACCACCTCGGCTGGCTGGGGTCGGACAAGATGGGCGACATCCTCGCCAACGCCTACGATTTGGTGTGCAATGGCTCCGAGATCGGCGGCGGCTCGATCCGTATCCACAGCACCGACGTCCAGAGCCAGGTCTTTACGGCGATCCGTCTCGATGAGGCCACGCAGAAGGCTCGCTTCGGGTTCTTGCTCGACGCGTTGGCGCACGGAGCGCCGCCGCACGGGGGACTGGCGTTCGGTCTCGACCGCTGTGTGGCGATCTTGTCGGGCGCGGACAGCATCCGGGATGTCATCGCGTTCCCCAAGACCACGTCGGCGCAGTGCCTGATGACCGACGCTCCGGGCGACGTTCCGCCGCAGGACCTCGCGCTGCTCAAGGTCGCCAGCACGGCCGGGTGAGCGCGGAAGCCGGGCCGCCGACCTCCAGGGTGGCCGCTGTGCGCGTCGTAAGTCCTCTTCAGCCCGCCAACGGGCTGGGGAGGGGTCATGTCGCGTCCGCAAGCTCGTCGTTCTCCGCGTCCTGCCGCCGCGCGAGGGGGTGGGGCGGCCGCCCCAGCCGCGCCGTTGTTTCACGGGCGTGGCAACGCTGCGCTGGCACAGGCGCATGCCAGCCGGGCACCGGCGTCGATGGCGGAGCGGCTCACCGACGTCACCGGCCGGTTCTTCGGCGAGGTCGGCAAAGGGGTGGTCTCCGAGGGGCTCACCCATGGTGTGGCGTCGGCAGGGGCGGCGCTGGGCGTGCAGTACTCCGGCGCGGGACCCGTGTTCCCAGAGGCAGTAGCGCGCGGTGGGCCGTTGGGCCGGCTCGCCGAGCCGCTGACGGGTGGGGCGTTCGGTGGGGCTGCCGTCGCGGGGGTCTTCGAGGCCGGGCTCTCGGCGGTCGAGCACCTCGGTGAGGCGCGGCAGCCTAGTTTTGACGCGTCCGACGCCACCGGCGACGTCATGGCTTCGGGCCTGGTCGGCGCGCTGATGGGAGGTGTGGGGATCGGGGCGGGCGGTCTGCTGCTCGGGGCGGGCGAGCTGATGGCCCCTGTCGCGCTCGCGGGGCTCGGCGCCGCCGCAGCGCCGCTCGCGATGCTCGCCGGAGGTGCCCTCGCCGCCACGGCGCTGTCGGGGCAGACCGAGGCGCTCACGGCGTGGCTCGGGCAGGGCCTCGGTGCGTCGCTCGACCCGGCAGAGCATGGCTTGGCGCGGCTGTGGCGCGGTGCGGGGGCGGCGTCAGGCTTGGCCGCTCCGCCACCACGGGCGAGGGGGTGCGCGGCTCGCTAAGGGTGGCGCACGGGAGGGGCTGCGATGTTCGGTTGGTGGTTTGCCGCTGCGTTCGCACATACCGCGGGCTTGTCCACGCTCGATCTCGACGGCGATGCGTTGGTGTGGACGCTGTCCGCTGCCGAGGTCGCTCGCCTTCGGCCTGACGTCGCCGTCGAACAAGCCGCCCCAGCGCTCGTGGCAGAGACCGCGCTCTACGCGGGTGGCGTGCCATGCCGTCTCGGGTCGCCGGACGTCACCCCGGTCCAGGGCGACGGCGTCGAAGTCCGGGCCGAGGTCGCCTGTCCGTCCGAGGGGCTTTGGACGGTGGATGCTGGCTACGTCCACGGGCTCGGCGCGGGGCACCGGGTGGCGTTCTCGGTCGATGGTCGTCCTGTCGCGGGGCTGTACAGCGGCGAGACCACGGCCACGTTTCGCGGTGCGCCGACCGCGTGGGAGACGGTGGGTGTGTTCGGTGCGCTCGGCGTCGAGCACATCCTCACCGGCTATGACCACCTCGCCTTTGTGCTCGGTCTGCTGCTCGGCGCGCGCGGTTGGCGGGCGCTGCTGCTGCTCGTCACCACGTTCACCGTCGCGCACAGCGTCACGCTCGCAGCGGCGACCTTGGGCTGGTTCACGGCACCGGCGGCGTGGGTCGAGCCGCTGATCGCCGCGTCGATCGCGTTCGTCGGTGTCGAAAACCTCACGCGCCCGCCGCAGGGGCGTCGGGTGGCGCTCACCTTTGCCTTCGGGCTCATCCACGGGCTGGGCTTTGCAGGCTTGCTCGCCGACCTCGGCGTGGGCAGGGCGTCGTTGCCGCTCGCGCTGCTCTCCTTCAACCTTGGGGTGGAGGCCGGGCAGGTCGCAGCGGTCAGTGTGGCGGCGGGGCTGGTAGCGCTGGCCGCGCGGTCCGAGACGTGGACGACGACGGGCTGGCGGGCGGCGAACATCGGGTTGACGGCGGCAGGGTTGTGGTGGCTCGGCGAGCGGCTGCTAGGCGGCTGACGAGGGGCCGGGCAGCGCGCGTTGCCGCAAGGCGTAGCGTCGTTCGGCGTAGGCGACGTCCTCGACCCAGAGGCGCTTGGCGCGTGCTTCGATGAACGGGCGCACGACGTCGCGCAGGCGGTACATCAGCGGAAACCCGATGCGGTCGGAGTAGGCGAGCGTGGCCTCGACGAGCACGCTGCGCCCGTCTCGGATCGGGCTCGCGTGCGATTCGACGACGCTGGAGACGCCGTCGCCGTGGGTGATCGTCATCACGATGCTGCGGCGGGTGGGCGCGTGGAACGTGCAGTCGACCTCCATCGCCAGCGGTCCGAAGATCTTGAACGCGACCCGCAGCGCGAGGAGGTCCTCGTCGACGCTGAGCATGGTCAGGGCGCCGAAGCTGTGAGGGTGGAAGTGCGCGCCGTGCCACGGGTCGAGTCGGTTCGCCACGACGTCCTCGGGCTCGCAGGACGCCTCCATGCGGATGACCCCGTCGAGGTAGGCGGGGGGCCGTGGTGCGAGGATCGGGGCGTCGGTCGGCGTCTCGTCGTGGAGCAGCTGCGCCCAGAGCAGGACGCCGTCATCGTGCAAGCGTGCGGGTTGCCAGTGGGCGCCGTGTCCGCGTCGGCCCAGCGCGAGTCCGTGCCACGGACACACGAGCTTGCCCTGTCGCACGTGGCTGTCGCACAACGCAGCACCGAGGTGGGGGCAGGCGTTGGGCGCGAGCACGGGGCCCTCCTCGTCGCGCCACAGCACCCACTCCTGCCCTGCGAGGTCGATGCGTCGGGGTTTGGACGTCACCTTGCGGCTCGCGTCGACGACGACCCAGCCGCCCCCTTCGCGGGCGCGCGCGCGTTCGAGGGCGCGGCCGATGAAGCCTTCGTCGCATTGCACCCAGTCGGGTCGGCCCTTGCCGGGCAGGTCGTCGGTCGCGATCGCTGGGAGGGGGCGGCCGATCTTGATCAGCGTCATCGGGGCGGCTCCGCGGCGGGCGCCGTGGGCGGTTCAGGTCGGTAGCGGCTCACCAACCCCGCGCCGCTGCCGACGAGCAGCAAGCCGAGGACAAACGGCCAACGGACCTCTCCCCACAGCCCCTGCTTGGTGGTGTTGACGAGCGCGGTGACGATCGGAGCGCCGCCGAAGACGAGCCCCATCACGACCGGGGGCCGACCGCCCGCGCCGTAGGCGAGGAGCAGCCCGAAGGCGCCGATTGCACCCACCATGCCCGCGACCAGACTCCACGTCGCACCACCCGCGGGGAGGTCCCAACTGGCGCCCTTGGCCCACAGGTAGAGGAGTGGCGCGAGGATCGCGACGAGGAAGTACGCGACGCCGACGAACAGGAACGCTTTGATGCGCCCGTGTGCCGGGTCGCCCATGCCGAGCGCGCCGGCGTGAAGGAACACGCCGTACAACCCCCAACACAGGACGGTCAAGGCGACGTAGCTGGGCCAGGTGTTCATCCGATCCTCACAGGTCGAGCGCGATCAGCTCGTCGGCATCGCGCAAGTACAGGGTCGCGCCGGCGAGCGAGGGCGACGTCCAGCACGGCCCGGAGAGGTCACCGGACCATCCCGCGCGGACGTTGGGTCCCGTGGCGCCGTCGGCGATGAGGTGCAGGCGGCAGTCCTCGCCGTAGACGATCGCGTGACCATCGGCGGTGATCACCGAGCCGCGGCCGTAGCCCGTCGCCTCCCACGCTACCGCGCCCGTCGACAGCTCGACGGCGGCGAGGCGGTCCTCGTTGAAGCCGAGCAAGCGGTCGCCGAGCCGGACCGAGGTCGCCATCCGGTTCTTCATCGACTTGCTGCGCCACAGCTCGACGGGTGTGTCGGTGACGCGAAACATCGCGCCGCCGACGCCGTAGCCCGACGCGACGAACAGCCGGTCGCCGGGGAGGACGAGCGGGGTGGCGGCGTTTACGTCATACGACGTCCGCCACGGGAGTGACCACAGCAGCGCGCCGTCGTCGGGGGTGAGGCCGAGCGGCCCCGTGGCGGTGAAGTGGACGACCTGGGTTCGGCCGCCGAGCTGGGTCAGGATCGGGCTGGCGTAGCCCGCCGCGGTGCCGGGTCGCGACCATAGCATCCGGCCGTCGCGGACATCGAGCGCGACGACGCCGGCGCTGCCGCCGACGTCGATGTGGACCCGACCGTTCTCGACGAGCGGGCTACCGGCGTATCCCCACACCGGCCGCGACCCGCCGAGGTCGCCGACGAGATCCACGGACCACAGGGTGCGGCCGGTCGATCGGTCCAAGGCGACCAATCGCCCCGTCGCCGACGCGGCGAGCACGCGGTCGCTGAGCACGGTCGGCGTGGTGCGCGGTCCGCTGTAGCCCCCGGGGTCGATCCAGGGCGCGTCGATGCGGCTCGTCCAGAGCGTCCGACCGTCCGAAGCGGCCAAAGCGCGGACGTGGTCGCCGCTCGCGTCGGCGAACGCCGTGTAGGCGACCCCACCGGCCACGGCCGTTGACGCGTAGCCGTAGCCGAGGCGAGCCCGCCAACGGACGCGGGGTGCATCGTCCATCCAGTCGCGCGCGATGCCGGTCTCGACCGACGCGCCGTCGCGCGTGGGTCCGAGGAACTGCGGCCAGTCTGCGGCTGCGAGGCCGGGAACGAGGAGCAGAAAGCCGAGTCGACGCATTCGACCTCCCGGCGCAGTGTACGGCATCGCGCCCAGCGATGCGCTGCGCGCGACGGGCGTTGACGGAAGGCGGTTCAGCGCGGCGGAGGCGGAGGCCCGAGGCGGGTCGCGATCTCAGCGACCTCGTGGGCGGGCTTCCAGCCTGCCCAGCCAGCCTGCCAGACGTGGTGCTGTGCGCCGGGTTGCGCCGAGATCGCAGCCGCGATCTGCTCGGCCGTTCCTTGGCTCTGTCCACCGGGCCCGCTGTAGTGGTAGACGCTGGCGGCGCCCGGCGGCGGCGGTGGGACGGCCCCTGGCGGCGGCGGCGGCGCGGCGGGCGGCGCTGAGACAATGCCATCAGCCATCGGTCGCGCGTGGAACGCCGCGCCCGCGGCCCGCTGCGACGCGTGAGGGCGTCAGTTCAAGTCTTTTCCACGCTCACTGGCAAACACCAGTGCTTCAACTTGAATTTGGAAGCCTGAGACAAACCTACAATGGGAGGTGTTAAAGATGTACCCTAAGCCGTATTGTTGAATGGCGCGGCAGCTGCCCTCATATTGGCAGCCGGACGAGGAGGCGGCCGCGTGCCGGCACTGCGCGTCGCCCTTTACTCTGCTGCGCCGTCGGCACCACTGCCGCGCTTGC
>JBEIFN010000030.1:0-13378 GCA_040382435.1 Alphaproteobacteria bacterium | reverse complement strand
GTTGCGGGGAAGGCAGCTCATCGCGGTGACGATCAGGGCGTCGCGCACACGGCCTCCTGGGCGCCGCGGCACCTACCACGCAGCCGCCCCAAGCGCCGCCGCACACCGAAGAGTTCGGGCACGAAGGTTGCCAAGGGAATACCGTCCAAGTAGGAGCGCGCATGGACGGATGGGCCAAAGCCGAGATCACGCGCCGTGTCCGCTGGGATGCGGGTCTGTCGACGTTCCAGCTCGACGCCATTCGCGACTTCCAGCCCGGGCAGTTCGTCAAGCTCGGACTGCCGCTGCCGCAAGGCTTCGTGAGCCGGGCTTACTCGATCGCGTCCGCGCCCGCGCACCCGCTGGAGTTCTTCGTCGTCAAGGTCGACGGGGGCGTCCTGTCGCCCCACCTCGACACGCTCGCCGACGGCGCGTCTGTGTTCGTCGGGCCCAAGATCAGCGGTCACTTCACCCTCGATGCGATCCCCGACGACGGCGCGCGCGTGCTGTGGGCGATCAGCACCGGGACGGGTCTCGCACCCACGATCAGCATGCTGCGCGACGCCGCGGTGTGGACGCGATTTGACCGGGTGATCGTCGTCCACGGCGCCCGAACGCTCGCCCAGCTCGCCTACGGAGAGGAGCTGGACGCGCTCGCAAAGCGCCGGCCGCTCAAGGTGATCCGCGCCGCCACGCGCGAAGCCGGCCCCGGCGTGCTCGCGGGTCGACTGCCCGATCTGCTCGACAGCGGCGACCTGGAGTGGCGCGTCGACGAGGCGATCACAGCCGGACGCTGCCATGTGATGCTATGCGGCAACCCCGAGATGATCCGGGCGATGCGGGAGCGACTCACCGCGCGCGGGATGCCCACGGCCGCACCGGGCCGTCCGGGGAGCGTCCACGTCGAGCGCTACTGGTAGCGACAGCGACTCACGTCGCGCGCGGCGCCGTGCCTCAGTCCAGCGCAGCGACCAAGCGCGCCACCGTCGCTTGATCGGCGCCGGGAAACTCGTAGTCGCCGAGCGCGTCGGCCCCGACCCAAGCGACCTCGGCGACGTTGACCGGACGCGGCGTTTGGTCGGGACCCAGCGTGGCCGCGAGCACGATCAGGGTCAACCGGTACGCCTCGTAGTCGTGCACCACCTCGAGCACCGGTCCCCCGACGTCCGGCCGCTCCCCGACGCGATCGACGAGACACCGCGCCAGCGCCTCGGCATCCGATTCCCCCTCACGGACGCGTCCACCGGGAAACTCCCACAGGCCCGGGAGGACCGCGTCGGCGCGTCGGCGCGTGATCAAGTAGGCTCCGTCACGGGCGATCTCCGCGCTGACGACGCGGATGTGCGGGCGATCCATGAGGGCCTCCAGACGGCTTCGACATAACCGCACGCACGCCGGGGTTCACGCAGCGCCGATCACGGTTAGACTGCACCCTTGTCGGAGGCGATCATGTCGGCGTTCGAAGACGTTGCGAACAAAGTGCGCGGCTGGCTCAAGCCGGAGGACGCCGCGGCCGACGCCACTTCACCACGAGGCGACGGCGGCGACCCGATCGCGGCGACCCTCGCCGAGGGCGATCGCGCGCTCGCCGTCTCGCTCGAAGGCGAGCTGGAGCTGACCCGCGACAACGTCGAGGCGGTCCTCGACGCCGAGGTGCGGCCGATGCTCCAAGCCGACGGCGGCGACATCACGCTCGTCGACATCGACGACGGCGACGTTCACGTCCGCCTCGTCGGCGCGTGCAGCAGCTGCGCGAGCTCGGTGATGACGATGCGCTTTGGCGTCGAGCGCGTCCTGCAGGACCGGTTCCCGTCGATGCGCGACCTGATCCAGGTCGACGATCTCGTCGGCGGCCGCAGCTACGCCGGTTGGGGCTGAGGCCTCCCGTCACACCACCGCCGAGGTGGCCCCTCAGGCGCGAAGGATCTTTCCGACCATCCGCGCGGTGTGGTCGTGCCCTTCGAGCCAAGCGACCGCCACGCGCTCCGCGCCCGCCGTCACCGAGAGCGTCACGACGGCGTCGAGCTGGCGGCCATCGGTCAGCAGGCGGACCGGTCGGCGGTCGACCGACTGCGCCTCGACCTCGATCGTCGCGTCCAGCGGGAGGAGAAACGGGGACAAGCGCGGCTTGTGCGGACAGATCGCGGTGACCGCCAGAACTTCGAGTGACGGGTGGCAAGCGGGCCCGCCCGCCGAGAAGGTGTAGGCCGTGGACCCGAGCGCGGTGCTGACGATCACGCCGTCGGCCACCAGCGTCTCGACGAGGGTTCGTCCCCCGATGCGCAGGCCCAGATGCGCGGTCTGCCCCGTGGCGCGGTCGAGCACGACATCGTTGACGGCGTGCAGGCGATGCACCTGCCCGTCGACGTCGGTCGCCACCGCCTCGAGGACGGGGAAGCGGTAGGTCTTCCAAGCGCCGCGACGGAGTTGTTCCGCGACCGCCGAAAAGTCGTCGACGTCGTTGAGCAAGAACCCGATCCGACCGGCGTTGACGCCCAGGTAGGTCTTGCCAAAACCCAGCTCCTGAACGACCTGCAGCAAGAACCCGTCGCCGCCGAACACGAGGACGACGTCGTCATGCGTCCAGCCTTCGGGCATCGCGGCCGCGAGCGCGTCGGCGTGGCGTTGTGCGGTGGCGTTGCGTGGGTCGATGCGGATCATCGGCACTCTCAGACGCGTTGTTGTATCCTGCGGGCCACGGAGGGGCCGTGCGGCTCGAGAAGTACCACGGTCTCGGCAACGACTACCTGATCCTCGCGGACGGCCCCGCGATGACCCCCGAGCGCGTGCGCGCGATCTGCGACCGACCGACCGGGGCCGGCGGAGACGGGATCCTCGAGCCGTTCGCGACCGATCTGGCCGACCTCGGCGTGCGCATCTGGAACCCCGACGGGTCGATCGCGGAGAAGTCCGGCAACGGGCTGCGCATCTTTGCGCGGTGGTGCGTCGACACCGGACGGACGGCGCGACGGATGCGCCTGCACACCGGGGCCTGCGAGGTCACGGCCGAGGTCGACGACGACCTGATCACCGTCGACATGGGCCAAGCACGCTTCGACGCCGACGCGATCCCCGCACGCCGAGCCTACGTCGACGGCGCGCTCGACGATCTGCCCGGGGCCCTGACGACGGTTGGCCTCGGTAACCCCCACGCGGTGTTCTTCGTCGACGATCCCGACGCGCTCCCGTGGCGTGCGCTCGGCGCCCGGGTCGAGCGTCACGACAACTTCCCGAACCGGACCAACGTCCAGTTCGCAGCCCCCCCCAACGGGCGCAGCGTGACCGCGCGCATCTGGGAGCGGGGCGCCGGCGAGACGCGCGCATCGGGGAGCTCTTCGTGCGCGGTCGCCGCCGCAGCCGTGCGAACCGGTCGCCTCCGTCCCGGCCGCGTCTGGGTCTCGATGGAGGGCGGCACCCTCGGCGTGGACGTCGCGGAGGATTTTGCGTTGCGGCTGGTCGGTCCGGTCACCTACGTCGGGTCGATCACGCTCGCGCCGTCGTTTGCGACGTGAGCCAGACCGCGCGGCCCTTCAGCTCGCCCCAGCGGTGATCCGACGCGCCAGCGAGGAGTTTTCGCTCGACCAGACAGGGGTCCACGGCAGCGTCGAGCGGCAGGAGCTGCCCCAGACCGAGCGCGGTGCCGTAGCCCGTATGGGCGAGCAGACGCTGTTGAACCGAGAGGAACGCCTCGTGCGGGACCGGCGCGTCGGTCCACAGCGTGTAGCCTGCGCGCCCGTCGTCCCCGACGCCGCCCACCAACGCGGCTTCGACCCCGGGCAAGGCGCGCTCCAAGAGGTCGCGGACCCAGGCAGCATCGAGCTTCTCACCGACGAGATCGACGCTGCCCTCGTCGCGGCCGACGAGCCGAAGCGTCGGCCCGGCCCCATGCATCGGTCCGGTTTGCACGACGTCGCCAAGACGTGTGCGCACCAGTCCCCCGGGCCACGACGCGATCAGGCGTCCACGCACCCCAGGCGGCAACGTGTGCAAGGGCTGCACGCCGTCGTCGGTCTCGACCTCGAGCACCGCCACGTCCCACAACGGAACCGGCTCGGCCACGCCGAGGAGGGGGACGCTGACCGGCCCTTCGGTCGCGAGCAGCCCTCGGCGCTGCATCACGGCGTGCGGGAAGCGTGCGGCGAGGCGGTCAAAAGGGGCGGCGGCGAACGCGTCGCCCCATGCGACCACCAGACGTAGCGAAGGCCAGAGGGCCTCGGTGTCGCCCCGTACAGCCGCACCACGAAGGGCCACCGGCAGGTCGTCGGCGCGCGCGGCGAGGCGGTCGAGCAACAGGCCCACCAAGCTCGGGTGCCAGACCGCCATCACCTCGAGCTCGGGGCGTCGAGCCAAGCCCAGCGCGACGGTGTCGAGCCACGACGTCCCAGCGCACGGCCGCTCACCCGCGAGGGGGTCCACCGTCAGCCGACGCCACGCCCATCCCGCCCAACGGCCAAGGAAGGCCGCATCGTCGGGCGCTCCCCCGGTCGGTGCGTCCTGCGCGGGCGGCGAGGTGAGGACCCACGCCGTCCCGCTCCTCAGCCCTCGCAGGTGCGCGACGACGTCGCCGACATGGCGTCGGGCGTAGGCATGGAACGCGCGAAGGGTGCCGTCGACGATCGGCACCTCTTTGCGGTCGCCACGGCTTCCCCCGGTCCGTTCGACGAACCGGACGGGGCTGCGCGCAAAGGCACGTTCGCCCGCGCGCTGGGCTGCCCACAACGGCGCCCAGTCCTGACCGTCGCGGATCGGGATGTCCTCCCAACGCGCCACGCCTTGGCCCACCAGGGTGCCTCGAAGGCCGCGAAGCGTCGCCTCTCGGAGGCGGTACTGCGCGAGGTCCGGCGCCGCGATGGCCCCGGCCGCGCAGCGGGCCTCGCCGCAAGACCAGGCCCGCGCCATCGTCAGCGCGAGGCTCACGCCGGCGTCCGCCGCGCGGTGATCGTCACGCCCGCGCGCGCGGTGCCCGCAGGCACGACCTCTCCTTGCGCCACCACGGCCCCCGGCCCGAGCACCACCCCGGCTCCGACGAACGCGCCCGCCCCAACGCGCACCGGACGGACGATGGCGAGCAGCTCGCCGCCGTCCGATGGCTGCATGACGTGCGCCGAGATCGCGACGCCGTAGCCGAACAGCGCGCCGTCCCCGACGTCGAGCAGGCCACGGTCCCCCACGGTCAGCGTCGGCGTCCAGTAGACGCCGCGCCCAATGCGCGCCCCCCAAGCGCGCAGCCACCACGAGAACACGCCGGGCACGGCGCGCAACACCGCCTCCAATGCCGGGAATGCTAGATAGATCCATTGGATCTGCTGCGTCCCCCACCAAGGGTTGTACGCAGGCGCGCGCAAGCGATGCACCCCAGGCCGCAGCGGCGCGAACCGCTGATGCAACCGGTAGGCGATCACGGGCAGCACGTAGAGCGCGCACGGAACGCCGAGCCACGCGCGCACATCGACCACGACACCGCAGACCGCCGCCAGCAGCGCGAGCGCGATCACGGCGGCAGGGAACCACGACATCAACCGGCTCGCCGTCGTCATCGGCGACCCCACGGCCACAGCGCGGCACGCCACGGCGTCAAACCGGTGGGTGCGCCCATGCCGTCCGCCACGTCCACATCGCCGGCACGGAACGTTCCGGCCCACACATCCCACAGCGCCCAGTTGGCGCCGAGATTGACGGCTTCCGCGCGGCGGTCGTGGTGTCGCGCATGATCACAAGGTCGGATGACCCACCCCCGGAGCGCGCCGTGCAGGGGTTCGGGAAGATCGAGCCCGCTGTGGCGCCACAGGTCGAGCGCCGCGTGCAGGATGATGCCGACCAGCACGCCGCGATCGTCTGCCAGCAACGCAAGCCACAGCGCGTCGAGCCACAGGTAGACGAAACCGAGGCTCACCCACCACGTGCCGCGGCTCGCGCACCACACATCCATCTGCTCCGCCTCGTGGTGGACGGCGTGCAGCGGCCAGCCGGCCGCGTGCAGCCAGCGGTGTTGCCACCACCACACCGCGTCGGTCACCCCCAGCACGAGGAGCGCGCCGCACCAAGCCGGTGCCTCCACGCGCCCCCCGAGCCACGACGCCAGCCCAGCGGCCACGACGAGCCGAAGCATCGGCACGATCAGGCCTTGCGTCGCGAGCCCACCGAGCACGACGACCCCATCGCGCCAACCCCCGCGCGCCCAGGCACCGAACGCGCGCCACCCGTCCTCGCGTGCGCGTAAGCCGAGCAAGCCAAGAGCGAACGCCCCAAGGAGCAGCTCGCTCATGCGTAGAACGCCACGGACTGCTCCCCGTGTGGCGGCGGCGGCGTGTCGTCGCGCATGGCCGCGATCACGGCGTCGATCGCGACGTGCAGGACGTCGGCGGGGGTGTTGCAGGGTGCCCGCTCGCCGAGCTGCTGGCGCACCGCGGCCTGATCGGCGAGCACACGCAAGTCCTCGGCGATGATCCTCCGGCTCGTCCAGCGCACCAGCGGCGCCGCCCACCGCGTCCAGACGCCGTAGCGGAAGGTCACGTCGGTGTAGACGTCGGTCTGCCAGGGGCCGACGGGGCTGCACTGGCTGACGATGTGCAGCACCCACGGAGGACGAGCGCCACGAGGGAAGGTGTACGTCACCCACGTGATGTTCGGTCCGACGAAGCGATCGGTGTGCGCCAACGGCGCCGCCGAAGGGTTGAGGAGGCGGGAGAACCATCCGAGGTTGTCGGCCTCCCCGTGGTAGGTGGCCTCGACGCGGTCGCCCAACGGCCGGACCGTCATCTGCAGCCGCTGCGCCCGCGCGTCCCGAAACACGCCGGGATGCACCGTCGGCGTGTGCGGCACATCGAGGAAGTTCTGGACGCACGCCGCGACGTCGTTGTCGAAGCGATGGTGCAGGCGGACAGCCCGAAAGCCCGGCGTGTGCAGGTCGGGGACCCGGAAAGACGGCATCGCAGAACGGGGCGTGCCCGGGCAGAGGTAGACGAACCCATCCTGCTCGGCCGTGGCAGCGACGGGCACGGCGCGGGCTTCGCTGCGTACGGTGCGCTCCCCCTCGCTGGGCGCATGACGCAGGTCTCCCGCCGGTCCGTACTGCCAACCGTGGTACGGGCACACCAGCGCGCCGTGCCGCACACACCCCGACGACAGCCGCCCCGACCTGTGACGGCAGCGGTCTTCGAGGGCCGTCGGGGCACCGCCGTCGCCGCGGAACACGGCCCAGGAACGCCCGAACAGCGTCACGCGGCGGACCTGTCCCGGCGCCAGATCGGCGCTGCGGAGCGCGACGTACCAGTGGTCGCTCAGTCCCATCGTCAGCGCCCGCCGCGCCAGCGGGTGCAGGGCGTCAACGCGGCGTCGTCCACGGCTCGGAGCTGGCAGGCCAGGCGCGGCGACGGGACGTCGTCGGCGACCAGCTCGAGCACCTCGAACTCGTCCAGACTCGGCTCCCCCAAGGCACCCGCAGGCTCGACCACCACCGCGCACGTGCCACACAGCCCGGTTCGACAACCGAACAACACCGGCGCGTTGCCGCCATCGAGGTGCTCGGCGAGCAGGTGACCGCGCGGGACCTCAAGCGGTGGGAACGCCGAACCGGGGAAGGTGAGCCGGATCATGCGCGCGCCGCCACGAAGCGGGCGATCGCCGCCCGGTTGGCCGCGAGCGTGCGCTCGGGACGACTCCGTCCCATCCGCGCAAGATCGCGGTTTTCCGCCGAGACCCATGGCAAGTCGGCGAGGAACTGGGCGTAATCAGCGCGGGCGGCGTCCTGAAAGGCGTGGCTCGCCGCGAGGGCTTCAGACGGCTCGCCGTAGATCCGCGTCATCCAATGCAGGGCGTCCTTCCTGCTCATGCCGAACACCGGGCTCTCCAACAGCGCCAACACCGCGTCGAACGCCGCCGGGTCGTGCCAGAACAGCCCCCGCAGCGTGACGCTGACAGGCGTGTGGTCGTCCTGACAGCCCGCGAGCGCGCGGTTGACGAGGTGGCGTTCGAACGCGGTCGGCGCGGGGAGTGCGGCGACCAGCTCGCGCCCGATCAGCGCCGAGGTGTTGAAGTGAAACGACTCGTCTTGGAAGTGGTGCCAGCTCACGCGCGTCGGCACGGCCACATCGGCGTCGGCACGCTCGGCGTGTCGGTAAAAGCCCGAGAGATGACGCTGGACCATCTTGCCGTTGAGGGTGCGCAGACCCCGGACGGTGAAGTATTGGCTGCCGGTAAACGCCGAGCCGGCCGAAAGCAGCCCGAACGCCGCGAGTTCGAAGCGACGCACCTTCTGACGGAACTTCGAGAGATCGCTGTAGATCATCGTCGGCTCGAACGGTCCCCGCATCGGGAACGTGAACACCCGCCGTCCGAACAGGTGGGTCTCCACCGCCGTCCCGATGCGATGAAACGCGGCGATATGGGCGCGCTCCTGACGGCTTTCGAGATCGAGCGTGTCGGCCACGGGGCGAAAATCGGGGACCGCGTACAGCGCAGCCGCGCTCGTCTGGTTGAAGTAGATCGTCGCGATCTCAGCGGAGATGATCTGGCTGTGGTAGGCGACCCAATACAGTTGGTTCAACCTAAGTCGTTGCGTCTCGGTCGCCGCATCCCACAGCGCCGTACCCGCCAGCAGCGACCAAGCCTCGGGGCACCACGGACGGTCCGCCTCCGCCTCCCACGCAAACGACGCCGCGGCCTCGTCGAGCGCGTCGGTCTGATCTTGCGTTAGGTTGCGCTTGTGGTTCAGGCCGAGCTTCTTCCAAGCCTTGTCGGTATCGACGGCGCGGTTCATGCGGGCCCCCACGGGTCCAACGAGCCTAACCCGGCCTGCCGCAAGATCGCGCGGACCAACGTCGCGCGCTCCGCGACATGACCGTCGACGTCGAGGGCGCGGCGGTCGGCCTCCGTCATGGGGCCGGCGACCTGCTCGAGCGCAGCCACCACCGCGACCGGCCCCTCCTCGACCGCGCCGCGCAGAGCGGCGAGCGCAGCGCGAAGGGCACCGGATTCCGACGACGACAAGCCGGCTGCGACCTGCTGGACCGCGGCCCCGTGGTGAGCAGCCTCGTCTACCGCGATGCCCGTCAAGATCTCCGCGAGCGCGGGGTCGCGGCACACCCCTGCCAGGCGGCGGTAATGGCGCATGCCCCACGCTTCGAGTACGGCGCCGACCAACGCGAGCGACGCCAAGCCGGGCAGCGCCAACGCCTGTTCTTCGAGCCAGGACACGAACCCGCCGGCCGGCACGTTCGGCGGCGCCCAAGGCGCGAGCGCGGCCCAATGCCGGGCTTCGTCGGCAGCGAAGGTCGCGTACAGCGCCGCGAGCGCGGGGTCGGACGCGGCAACGGCACGTCGCGCGGCGTCGCGGACCCCGACCGCCTCGATCCCCACCGCCTCGGCGAGCAGCGCGCCCGCCGCGGCTCGGACGACCGCACGCTGGCCCCCCTCCGAGAGGGCTTCAAACGACGGCACGCCCCGAAGCCCGAACGCCTCGGGCCCGAACGCATCCGCCGGATCCCGAGGCGCGACGCCAAGCCCGAGCCGCGCCCGCAGCAGACCGTCCAGACCGATCATCGGCGCCCCATTAGCTTCTTCCAAGCATACCGAGGAAGCAAGGACCACGGCAACGGCGCGAGCGCGACCAGCTCGTCGCCGAGCCCGGCGTCGGGGTTACGCGCCACGAAATAGGTCGCGAGCGCGGGCGCATCCGAGGGCAACCCAGCGAGGTCGGGCCGCACCCGGCCCGCGCGAAGACGGACCAAGCCGGTCGCCGGGTCGTAGGCCTCGCCAAAACGCGCTCCAAACGCGTCGCGAAGCCGCCGCACCGACGCCGGCATCTCGACGCCGGGCCGCGGGTGCGCGTCGGGGAAGTTGTTGGCGAGCAGCAGGTAGGTCCGCCAACCCTTGCTGAGCAGAAACCACCACAGCGGACGCAGCGGGTGCCGCAGGCGACGGCCGACGAGGTAGCGGAGAAAGGCCACCCCAAGCGCGCCAGAGCCGCGACTGCCGGCTTCGACGACGGTGTCGCCTGAGAACACCCCGTCGTGGGCGACGCCGTCGACCACCACCGTCAGCGGCAGCAACGTCGAGAAGCCCACCAGCCGTGGGCCCCGCCACAGCAGAATGACGTCCTGCTTGGCATCAAGGTCTTCGAGGAAGCGGGGCTCGGAGACGTCCTCGTAGTGCGCCGAGAAGCGCGCCCACATCTCGGCACGCTCGGCCTGGCTCAGCCGATGCACGGCCACGACCGCGCTCCGGACACCGTTCATGCGCCCGCCACCGGGGTCCAGTCGCCGAAACGAACGGCAGGCTGAGCGTCCACATGTTGGAGGAACCTCAAAATGCTCCGGTCGGCCGCGATCGGTGTCGCCAGGTCCCATCGAATCGTCTGGAAAACCTCGGTGTCACCCCGCGCGAAGTACGCGCCCACCAGCGCCGAAGCCGCCAAGCTCACGGCGTTGAGCACAGCACCCGACAACCCGCCGACCTTGGGCGTCAGCAGGATCGGGTAGCCCTCAGCCGTACCTGCATCCGTGAGGCGCAGCGCGAAGACGATGTGAAAGTGCCACGCGTCGGGGCCCACGCTCACCGAGCCCATCGTGCCGCCCCAGTACGTCATGCGGTAGGTCAACGGACCACGGTAGAACCGTCGGAGCAGCCGCCCCAGCGCAGCGTCGGGCGGCGGCGTCATGTTCTCCCAGCTCGCCGCATACGCAGAGTGCTCGGTCACCCGAAAGTGCAGGTCGACGGGCAGGTGATGAACGGACGCGAAGTGCTGCTCGTCGATGGCGTTCACCATCACCACGTTGGGGTGGCAGCCCTTCTCGAAGCGCGCGCCCAGCACCGAACGAACCGGCCGTCCAGCCAGCGCGGGGATCTCGGGCAATGGGGCCCGGGCCTCGGGCTCGGGCCAGACGAAGATCAGGCCGTAGCGCTCTTCGACCGGCCAGCGGGTGACGGCGACGCGCGGCGCGTGCTCGCTGCACGGCACCCGCGCGAGCTGCCCGTCACTCCCAAAGACCCAGCCATGAAAGAAGCACGCCAAGCCCTCGGCGCTGACCTTACCGCGCGCGAGGTGCGCGCCCATGTGCGGACAGTGGGCGTCCCAGGCGTGCACACGGCCGTCATCACCACGCCAGAGCACGAGATCACGACCGAGGACGCGCACCTCGGCCACGCCGCGCCGCCCCAAGGCGGCACTCGGCAGGGCCCACGTCCACGCCGCCGCCACCCGATCGGTGCGGGCGAACACGGCGTGCTGGCGCGATCCGGTCATCCCGACCCCCTTGCTCACCCCCCGGTAACCGAAGGTCGCGTCGCGGGGTTAGGCGCGCAGCATGCTGCCAGCCGACCGCAACGTCCAAACCCAGCCCCACACGCCACGACCCGTCCACCAGCGGTGGGACGTCCTCGCGCGGGCTTGGTACGTCGTCGGTCGCAGCGCGTCGCTCGCGCGCGGCACGGTCATCGGCGTGGACGTCGGCCCCCAGCGACTCGCGGTGTGGCGGACCGCGCAAGGTGTGGTGCACGCGGTCGACGGCTTCTGCGCGCACATGGGCACCGATCTCGCGATCGGCCGGGTTTGCGGCGAGCACCTCCGCTGCTTCTTCCATCACTGGACGATCGACGGTCTTGGGCGCTGCATCGCCGCCCCAGGCCGACGCGACCCTGTGGGACGCGACCTCACACGCTCGTGGGCCGTCGAAGAAAAATACGGACTGATCTTTGTTTATCCTGACGCAAAGGCCGACAGCCCCGTACCGGACTTCCCCGGACTCGAGGGGGTGCCCGTCGTCGTCGCCCACGGCGCGCCGATCACGCGGACCTGCCACGCCCATGTCTGCATGGTCAACGGCATGGACGCCGAGCACCTGTGGACGGTCCACGGCTTCGACCTCGATCTTCGGCCCGACGTGACCGAGGACCCCACGCTGGGCACGTTCGATGTCTCCCTTGCCGGACCGCTCCCACGAACCACCCGTCGGGAGCGGCTCGTCCATACGCTCCTTGGCGGCCGATACCGGTACAGCATGCGCTACCATGGGGGCACGCTCGGGTTGCTGACGACGCTGCAGGACACCGCCTTGCTCAGCCGTTGGCCACTCCCAGAGACACGGATGCTGTTCGCTTACCGCCCGACCGCAGAGGGCACGACCCACATCGAACCCGTGTTCGTGGCCCCCGCGGGCCGTGGCCTCGGACGTTGGCTGGCGGCCGCCCGTCTCCGTGCCATGGAGCGAGGGTTTCACGTGCTGCGCGACGACGACGGCCGCATCTACGACAACATCCGCTACCGACCCGACGGCGCGCCGGCCGGGAGCGCGCTGGAGGCCTTCCATGGGTGGATCGATCGCCTGACGCCGTCGGTGTGGTCACGCCCTCAGGGCGGTCCCACCGTCACCGTACCCTCCGCGTCGAGCTGCACCGAGAAGTCGTAAGTCGGCTCGTGGCGATCGCTCGTGTAGTAGACGTGGGAGCCGTGGTACGTCCCCCGCCACGCCCCCTCAGGCGTGCGCGCCTCGGTGACAAGCGCGGCTTGGCCTTCGAGGTGGGCGAACAACTCGATGCGTCCGAGCTCGACGAGCCGTGCCACGACCTCGTGCGGGGCCGTGCCGAGGACGACCTCCGGGCGCAAGCGCCCCAGCACGACGGGTGCTGAAACGCCACGGTGCACGGCGACGCTTCCGAGATCGGTGGCGACGAAGGCGTCGGAGACGAGGAGCCGGGTGCCATCGGCGGAGATCGCCCCCCACGGGCCCACAGACAGATCGGTCGGAGCGAGGGCCGCGCGGAACGCAACCGGAGGAACGTCCGACCATGCGGCCCCGACCCCGCGGGCACGCTGCATGGCCAACACGCCCCCGTCGGCGTCGGCGTGCAGCGTCGGACCCGCGACGGCCTCCGCGGCCACGGCCGCCTCAGGGTCCGCTTGCGCCCGACGCGCGTGCGGAGCGCACGCGGCCAGCACGATCGGTAGACCCATCTCCCCCCATCGGCTCGTCATTCCAACTCCCCTTGAGACGCATCACGCGTCGTCGACGCGGCAACGAGCGCGTGTCAGCAACCCCCGTCGCCTCTGCTCTCCACATCGATACCCACAATGCCCAACGCCGCCACCTCAGCGGCGCGGGCGTTGTAGACCCCCACGCCGACGGCCGCCGACATCGACGCCGCCTTCCCGACACCCAAGGCCGGCAACACACCCACCAGCTCGGTGACCCCGGCCTCGGCCATCGACCTCGCCACACCTTTGAGCAGGTCGCTCCAGTCCGTCTCCTTGGTCACCGCGGCGGGATACCCACCGCCCTCGAGCACGGTGATCGCAGCAAGCAACTTCTTCGCCTTGGTGATCTCGAGGCTGTACCAGACGCCTGCGGCAGAGCCCAGCGCGCCGGTGTAGCCGAGCAACGTCCCGAGGCGGTCGAGCTGATCG
>JBEIFN010000029.1:0-13841 GCA_040382435.1 Alphaproteobacteria bacterium | reverse complement strand
GGCGGTCGACGGCCCGGACGCGTGGAGCTCGCGCAGGGCGGCACGTTGTTCCTCGATGAGATCGACCGCCTGAGCCCGTCCGCGCAAGAGCGCCTCGCCGAGGCGGTCCGTACCGTCGCGCCAGGCGCACCCAGATGGATCACTGCGACCGACGCCGACCTCGCGGGGTTGCTCCGCGACGGCCGCTTCTACGAGGGCTTGTTCTACGCCGTCGCTGCCGCGCGCGTCGACATCGTGCCGTTGCGCCGCCGCACCGAGGACATCCCTCCGCTCGCCCGCCGCGTTCTCGCCGAAGCGTGCGCCGCGCTGGGACGCCCTGTGCCTCGGCTACCGCAAGCCGCGATCGACCACCTCCTCTCGCACCCCTGGCCCGGCAACCTGCGCGAGCTCGAAGCCGTCCTGACCCGGACGCTCGTTCTCGCCCCGGCGGACACCGAGACGCTCGGCGCGTGGGTCGGCTTCGACGTCGCCAAGCCCAAGTCCGAGCCCGCAGCGCCGCAGACCGCCGCCCCCGAGCTCGCCCAAGCCGACCTCAAGGCCGTGCGACGCCTGCACACCGAGCAGCTCGAGGCGGCCCAAATCCGCGCCGCGCTCGAGGCCGAGTGCCACAACGTGACCCACGCCGCCGCCCGTCTCGGCATCAGCCGACGATCGCTACAGGGCAAGATGAAGGCGTACGGTCTCCGTCAGCGTTGACGCCCCGCCCGACACCTCGTAGAGTGCCACGGGGGTCCTTCGTGACGACTCGCCGCCACCGTCCCATCGTCGCCGCCTGGTTGGTGGCGCTGCTCACCGGCTCCGCGCACGCGGCCGAGGTCACCGACCTTGCGCCCCGCTTTCGCGGGGACGTCCACCTCGGCTACGGCGGCTCCTTCCAGCAGGTCGGCATCGCCGAACCCGCGTCCGACGGTACCGACACCGTGTGGGGCATCCGCAACGTCTGGGCCCATGAGCTCGCGCTTCGCGGCGAAGTCTCCGTATGGGACGGCGTCGGCATCACCCTGGGTCTCCCGATCACCATCCAGCAACGCATCGCCTTCCCGGCCGCGCGCGAGATGTTCTTGGAGCCCACCACCGAGCAAGGCTCCTACGCTAGCGGCCAGCCGATCACCGTCGACCCCATCGTCAGCGGTGGCCTGCAGGGGGCTTGGTTCGGCGTCGCTCTGCAACCCTTCTCCGAGGATCGCCAGCGCGCCGACGCCTTCTCACTCCCCGCCACGCTGCGGGTCGACCTCGGTGTCCGCACGCCGAACGCCAAGGGCACGCTGTACGGCAACAACCGCGGCGCCGCCCCCGGTGGCGTCGGTGTCCGATTCGCGCTCGCGGCGTCTGCGCGACGCGGCGCGACCAACCCGTACTTCCAGCTCGACTACGTCGCCGAGACCAAGGCCACGATCCCGACGGCCGTCGAGAACGACGGCACCGTGATCGCCACCGACCTCACGGTCAAGGGCGCGAACCAGCTCGATGTGCGCATGGGCTCCGAGTTCATCCTCAAAGAGAACGCGGAGCGCGCGAGCCGCGCCGCCCTGTACGTCGACGCCAACGTCGGCTGGCGTGGTTGGCAGGACCAAGCGTCCGGGTTCTGGCTCCCCGACGTCCTCGAACCTCCGCGGAACCAGACGACGACGCGCTCGCCGTACCTGCGCCTCGGTTTTGGCACCGGCGCCGACGTCCACATCAACCGCTACATCGGCCTGCGCACCGGCGTCGAAGGTCGGTGGATCACCTCCCACGTGATCGAGAACCTGTACGCCGCGCGGACGGACCCCGGCTCGTACGAGGTCGGTTGGACGCTCGACGTCGTCGGCCGCATCCGCACCGGCAAGGACCGCTAGGCACCCCGGACAGGATCAGTCGCGCCCCAAGGCCTTCTCGATCGCGAGCAGACGCTCGTAGGCGTCACGACGCGAGACCTCCCAGCGCGCGGCCAACGCACCGGCGATCTCCTTGAGGCCCGCGCCTTCGTCCAGCGTCGCCACCGGTGCCGCGCTCGCCGGCGCGCCCGGTCCGACCACCAGCACCACCTCGCCCCGGATCTCGCTCCGCGCCGCGAGGTTGCTTGCGAGCGCGGCCAGCGGGCGCACGAGCACCTCCTCGTGCGCCTTGGACAGCTCACGGCACATCGCGGCCTGCCGTTGGGGATCCACGGCTGCAAGTGCTGCCACCAAGGACGCGATGCGCGTCGGGGCCTCGTACAACACGAGCGTCTCGGGTCGCCCTAGGATCTCGGTCGCCCAGTTGTCGCGCCCCTTACGAGGCGGAAACCCGAGGAACGTGCTCGGCGCCGCGGGAAACCCGCTCGCTGCGAGCGCGGCTGCGAGCGCGCTCGGCCCCGGGACGCTCAACACGGGGACGCCCAACGCATGGCAGGCGAGCACCAAGCTGCGGCCGGGATCCGAGATCCCCGGCGTCCCCGCGTCGCTCACCAGCGCGACCTCGCCCGTCCGCGCGCGCTCCGCGAGAGCGGTCGCGACGGCGTCCTCGTTGTGTGCGTGGAGCGCGACCACCTCGCCGCGATGCAGGCCGACCGCGTGCAGCAGGCGCCGCACCACGCGTGTGTCCTCTGCGGCGACCACGTCGACCGCGACCAAGCGTTCGCGCGCGCGCGGCGAGAGGTCGCCCAGGGTGCCGATCGGTGTCGCGACGATCCATAAGGCCATCTCAGCCCCCATCGAACGGGCTGTCGATCACATCGAGCTGCCACGGGTCGGCAGAGACATCGACGACCGCCAACAGCCAAGCGACCTCGTCGAACGCCTCCTCCACGGCATCCCCCTGATCTGCCAGCCACGCCTCGGCGGCGCGGTTGAGCGTCGCGCGCTTTGCGGCGGGGAGCACATCCTCGGCGTGCACGCCAGACGCCGTGCGCGCCTTCACCTCGACGAACCGGAGCGCACGCCCTCGCTGAACGATCAGATCCAGCTCGCCACCCCCGGCGCGGGCGCGCTCGGCGACGACCTGCCAGCCCGCAGCGACGAGCGCAGAAGCGACAAAGCGCTCGGCCTCGAATCCGAGGGCGAGCGCCGCGCGCTTGGCTTGCCGAGCTGCTTCGGTCAGCGGATCGGCTTGAAGTCGCGAAGGGGCTTGAGCCGGGCCGCCTTACCGCGCAGACCGCGCAGGAAGTACAGCTTGGCGCGACGCACCTTGTGACGGGCCGTCACCTCGATCTTCTCGACCGTGGGGGCGCAGGCGGCGAAGATGCGCTCCACACCGACCCCGGACGCGATCTTGCGGACGGTGAAGGTGGTGCGGATGCTCCCCATGCGCACACCGATGACCGTGCCCTCGAACACCTGGATACGCGACTTGTCGCCTTCCTTGATGCGGACGTGGACGCGAACGGTGTCGCCGGGGCGAACGTCGACGTTCTCGCGGCGCGCCTTGCGCTCATCGAGAAGCTCCTTCTCGATCGTCTGGAGCAGATTCATGGCCAACCTCTGCAGATGAACGCGCGGTGCGAAGGGCACGCGTGCGGCGGACCCTTGGTGTGGGCCTGCGACCCCCGCCGTCTAACGGTTTTCTATCGGGCCGTCAACGTCCCTCGACGCGGGAGCCCCCTGTCTCCGCCGACGGCGCCGATCGGACGCGGGTGGATCGGGCATCGGATCCACACCGGCGATCGGAGCGCCGACGTCGCGCTGATGCGTTTGACAGTAGCGCTCCCACAGGTCCGGACGCTGTGCGCGCGTTTTGGCCTGCGCAGCCGCGAGCCGCCATGCGGCGATCCGACCGTGGTCCCCGCTCCGGAGCACCTCCGGAACCTCCTGGCCCTCGAAGGAGAGCGGGCGGGTGTACTGGGGATGTTCGAGCAGGCCGTGCTGAAACGACTCCTCCGCCGCGCTGTCGGCGTTGCCGAGCACACCAGCGCACAACCGAAGCGTCGCGTCGATCACGACAGCGGCGGCGAGCTCTCCGCCCGTCAGGACGTAGTCGCCAATCGAGATCTCGCCGTCGATGTGCGCGCGGATCCGGTCGTCGATGCCCTCGTAGTGACCCGCGACGAGCACGATGTGGGTGCGCTCCGCGAGCGAGGCAGCGTACGCTTGGTCGAGCGTGCGTCCCCCGGGACCCGTCATCAGCACCAGGCTGTCGGGACGGCGCACCTTCGCGAGGGCGCGCGCGACGACGTCGACGCGGAGCACCATGCCTGGCCCGCCGCCGTACGGCGTGTCGTCCACGGTCCGGTGCCGATCGGTCGCCTCGTCGCGGATGTCGTGAACCCCCACGCGGACCTTGCCCGCGCGACGCGCCCGACCCACCACCGACGCGTCCACGGACGCCTCGACGATCGCCGGATGCAGACACAACACCTCGAACACCGGACCAACGGCCGCCGCGTCCTCCGTCTCGCCCCGCGTCGCGCTCACGGCGACGGATCCCACGGCAGCTCACGGACCACGATCCGCCTTGCCGCAGCGTCGACGTCGAGCACCAACGACCGCGTCAACACGAACAGCTCGGACGCGTCTGCGCCGGTATCGACCTCGACGACATCGCCCCCGCCCGTCTCGTGAACGTCGACGACGACACCGAGGCGAACGCCTTCGAGGACAACCTCACAGCCGATCAGCGTGGCGACGTACCACTCCCCTTCTCCGAGCGGGGGAAGCGCCGCGACCGCGATGCCGAACCGCCAGCCCTTGAGCGCCAGGGCGTCGCCCTCGTTGCCCACGCTAGGGACACGACCGAGGACGCGCTGGCCTGCCCCTGCGCGGGCCTGCAACGCGCCGCGGAAGCGGCGGCCATCCGGGGCGACCCACGTCACCGCACGCGACGTCTCGAGCGTGGTGGACGCACGGTGGTGCAGGAACAACCGCAGCTCACCACGGAAGCTGAACGCGCCGGTGACCTCGCCCAGCTCAACCTCGCCGGCCTCGAACCCACGACCGTCGAGCGGCGAGAACGAGGCCGGGACGAAAAACGGCTCAACGCGCGCGCCGACGGGCACGCGCGCTGGCTGGGGCCCGCCTCGCGGACCGTCAGGCCTCGCCGGCCCCGTCATCCGCCGCCGCCGCCGCGAGGGTGGCCGGGTCGGAGAGCGCGTCGACGAGCTCGAACGTGGCGCGCGTGCGCCCCGCGGCCGCCGAGACGACCGTACGGACGGCGCGGAGCGTGCGCTCACCATCGTCCTCGAGGGCATCGCGGTCGTCGGCATGAACGACGGCCTCGATGATCGTGGCGGCCTCGCCCTCGACCACCTGGAGCTGGAGGCTCCGAGGGTGACGAAGAACAGGCGCGAGCAGGTGCTCGACGAGCGCCTGCATCAGACGGCCGCCGCGCGGGCGCGCTTGATCAGGTTGGCCACCGTCTCGCTCGGCTGGGCGCCGACGCCGATCCAGTAGTCGACGCGGGCCAGATCGATCTTGATCGCGGCCGGCTCGACCATAGGATCGTAGTAGCCGAGCTGCTCGAGCGCACGGCCGTCGCGCGGGGCGCGGGAATCGGCCGCGACGATGCGGTAGAACGGGTTCTTCTTGGCGCCCTTGCGGGCCAGGCGGAGCTTCACCATCGGGAGCCTTCCAACTTGGATGGTCGTTGACCGGGCGCCTTTAGCCAGCGCCGTGTGTTTCGTCAAGCCCAAGCCACGCCGGACCCGATCCGCGCGCGGCGCGTGATGGATCCGACGCGCTCACAGCGGGATGTTGCCATGCTTGCGAGCCGGACGCTCTTGGCGTTTGTCGGCCAAGGCTTCGAGCGCTTGAGCGACCCGGGTGCGGGTATCGGCGGGGTCAAGGACCTCGTCGATGTAGCCCAGCGAAGCCGCTCGGTACGGGTTCGCGAAGTGCTCCCGGTAGTCCGCGACCAGCTCCGCGCGCGTCGCGTCCGCCGTCGCCGACGTCGCCAACGTCTTGCGATGGATGATGTTCACGGCGCCGTCGGGCCCCATGACCGCGATCTCCGCGCCCGGCCATGCGAAGTTGAAGTCCGCACGGATGTGCTTGCTCGCCATGACGTCGTACGCGCCGCCGTAGGCCTTGCGCGTGATGACCGTGACCTTGGGGACCGTGGCCTCGGCGTAGGCGTAGAGCAGCTTCGCCCCGTGACGGATGATGCCTCCGTACTCTTGGTCGGTGCCCGGCAAGAAGCCGGGGACGTCGACCAGCGTCAGCAACGGGATGTTGAACGCGTCGCAGAAGCGCACGAAGCGAGCCGCCTTCACCGAGGCGTTGACGTCGAGACAACCCGCGAGATGCGCCGGTTGGTTGGCAACAACGCCCACGCTGCGCCCGTCGATCCGAAGGAAGCCGACGAGGATGTTCGGTGCATACGCGGCATGGACTTCGAGCCAACGGCCGTCATCGGCGAGCGCGCGGATCACCTCCCGCATGTCGTACGGCTTGTTCGGATGATCAGGCACCAGCTCCGCGAGCTCGGGACACCGGCGGTCGACCGGGTCGGCGGTGGGGCGAAGCGGGGCCTCGCTCATGTTGTTCTGCGGGAGATAGCTCAACAGTTCCCGCAGCAGCGCGACCATCGCGTCCTCGTCGGGGACGCGGAAGTGGGCGACGCCCGAGCGACGCGTGTGCGCATCGGAGCCACCGAGGTCTTCCATGGTGACCACTTCGTGCGTCACCGTCTTCACGACGTCGGGCCCGGTCACGAACATGAACGAGGTGGTGTCGACCATCGCGATGAAGTCGGTGATCGCCGGAGAGTAGACCGCGCCACCAGCACACGGGCCAAGGATCGCCGAGATCTGCGGAACCACCCCCGACGCCAACGTGTTGCGGAGGAAGATATCGGCGTAACCGCCGAGCGAGGCGACCCCCTCTTGGATGCGGGCACCGCCCGAGTCGTTGAGACCCACCACCGGAGCGCCGTTCTGCGTGGCGAGATCCATGACCTTGCAGATCTTCCGCGCGTGGGCCGCCGAGAGCGAGCCGCCAAAGACCGTGAAGTCCTGCGCGAACACGTAGACGATGCGACCGTCGACCTTGCCCCATCCGGTCACGACCCCGTCGCCGAGCACCTGCTGCTGCGCCATGCCAAAATCGTGACACTGATGCGTCACGAACCGGTCGACCTCGACGAACGTCCCGGGATCGAGGAAGCGTTCGACGCGCTCACGCGCCGTCCACTTGCCGCGGGCGTGCTGGTCACGGATGCGCGCCGCACCTCCGCCCTCCGCGGCGGCGGCGTTCATGGCGGCGAGACGGGCGAGCTGTTGGGCGCGATCCAAGGCGACCTCCAAGAGCACCCCCCTAACGTGCGTCCGCGTCGGGGGGCCATTGCGCCTCCACGAGGGTCCCGCGAAGCACCACGGCCCGCATCGGCGGCGCGGCGTAGCGCGCGTGCTCCTCCGCCCGCAGCGAGGTGCCGTCGCGGTCGACCACCCGAAGGGACGTACGGAACACGGGCAGCGACGATGCCGGCTCGACCACCAGCCGCGTGTCGGCGGCCCACGTCACGGACCAGCCGTCACCCTGCGGCGCGGCGTGCGGCAACGCGACGACGGGTTGCTGGGAAGGGATCGGGAGCGCGAGGAGCGGCGCAGGCGCGGGTGCCGACGCCGAACCCGAGGAGGTCACCTCGTACGCGCCCCCGACGGCCCGCATCTCGGCGCTCCCTTGGCGGACCACCATCGCCGGCAGCGAGACCCGCCCTGTCCCGTTCGCGCGCAGAACCCACGACAAACGATGCGTCTCTCCGTCGTCGACGACGGTCTCCGACGCGTAGACGACCTCGACCGGCCCCGATGCCTCCGGCGTCTCCAAGCTCCACGGCGCGTCGAGGACGCCGAACACCTCGGCGGTGACGACGACGTCGGCGCCGACCGTAGCGGGTGCAGGGTCGACGTGAACGACGAGGCGGAGCGGGGCCGCGGACAGAAACGGCAACGCCGCGAGGTGGGGCGCGAGATCGGGGTCACGTGCCGCCGCCGCCGCCGTTCGGACGCCTGCATCGACCGCGGCGCGGACGTCGTTCGCGCCATCCGGCTCGCCGCGGTTCAGCTTGAGGATGCCCAGATCGTACCTCGCTGTCATCACCGAGGGGTGCCGCGCCACCAAGCCGACGAGCAGCGCCTCGGCCTGGTCGACATCCCCCGAGCGCCACAGCGCGCGCGCGTGCCATTGCGTGAGCAGCGGATCGTCGGGGCGCGAGGTCCGTGCCTCGGCAAACGCGGCGGCCGCCGTCGATGCCTCCCCCGCCTCGAGGGCAGCGCGCCCGGCCTCGTAGCGCGCGACGCTCTCGGAGAGCGCGGCGAGATCCGGCGATGGCGCCCCACACGCCGCGCTCAGCGCGAGCGCGACGCCCGACACCTTGGCCCTCACGTCCAACGCACCACCAGCCCCGCCATCCGACCTGTCCGCCCCGCGTCCCTCCGGTACGAGAAGAACCGGGACTCCGTCGAGCAGACGCCCATCTCACCGACGTTGGCGACGCCGACGCCGTGCAACTGCGCCACGAGCGCCGCACCGAGGTCCACATGGGCCTTCCCGCCAGGCGCGCGCGATGTGAACAGGGAGGCGACGACACCGCTCGCCGCGATCCCCGAGACCACCTCATCACCGACCTCGAACGCGGACTGGCCAATGTGCGGCCCGATCGCGGCGACCACATCCTCGGGCCGCTCGCCGGTCGCCTGGAGCATCGCAGCGACCGTCTTGGGGACGATCCGGGCGGCCACGCCGCGCCACCCTGCGTGGGCGACGCCGACCGCTCGGGGCGTGGCAATCACGACGGGGACACAGTCGGCGACACGCACCGCGAGGGCGAGCCCCCGCTCCAACGTGAACATCGCGTCAGCCGCGCCCGCCGTTGTGAGCGGCCCCGTCGCGGCGTCCACCTGAAGGACCGTGTCGCCGTGGACTTGATCCACCAACGCGACGTCGGACGGGCCGAGCCGTGGATCGAGCGCTTCAAGGACAAGTCGCCAGTTCTGTACCAACTGCGCGTCCGTCACGTCCGCAGACCGCGCTAACGTCAGCGAACGTACCGGTCCCGACGCAACGCCCCCGTCGCGTGTCGTGAACCCGTAGCCGACCCCGTAGGGCATCCGGAGGCGGCCGACGCGTAGCAACGGGACCAGCGCCCGGGGGCTTCCCTCTCTGAGCCCGATCATGGCGCGCCCTCCGGCAACCAAGCGTCCGCCACGCTGCGCGTGAGCCAGCCATCCAGCGACCGACCTTGCCCACGCCAAAGCCGCATCGCGCTGCTGCTGACGTCGGGGAACGCCGGCCACCCCTGCGGCGACGCCACGTCTCCCCGGCCGACGACGATCGGACAAAACTCAGCCTCGATCGCGTCCCACGACCGCCACGCCGAACGGCTGGGCCAGAGATCGGCGCCCATCAGCAACCTGAAGGTCGCGCCAGGATGTGCCGCGGCGAGCCTCCGCAGCGTGTCGATGGTGTAGTGGGGCCCGGGCCGCTCGCCTTCGACGCGGGAGACGCGGACGAACGACCCGACGTCGCGCGCGAGCGCCTCGGCGAGCCCGACGCGCACCTCGAAGTCCGACGAGGCCTTGCCGAACGGGTGATCCCCCACGGGAACCAGCCACACCTCGTCACACAACCCGGCCCAACGCGCCCACGCCGCCACCATCGCGTGTCCGACGTGCGGCGGGTCAAAGCTGCCTCCGTACACCGCAACGCGCATCCCAGGCCTCCCCGGCATCGGTTATCGCGCCCGCCACGCGGGAGACGATGTGCGGATAGGGATCTTCGACTCGGGCATCGGCGGGTTGACCGTTCTGGACGCGGTGCGGTCCGCGTTGCCCGGCCACGACCTGATCTACCTCGGCGACACGGCGCGCATCCCCTACGGCACGCGATCCCCGCTCACCGTCCAACGCTACAGCTTCCGCGTCGCGAGCTGGCTCTACGACCAAGGCGTCGAAGCCCTCGTCATCGCGTGCAACACCGCCACCACGCACGCCCTGGAAGGGTTGAAAGCCGCCGGCGCCCTGGTCGGACTCCCGGTGTTCGGCGTCATTGAGCCGGGCGTGCAAGCAGCGCTCGCGGCGACGCGCGGCGGTGGGATCGCCGTGCTGGGGACGCCGGGCACAGTCGACGGCGGAGCCTACCAGCGCGCCCTCCTCGCGCAGCGCCCAGACCTCTCGGTCTACGGGGTCGCGTGTCCCTTGTTCGTTCCGCTCGTCGAGGAAGGCTGGCTCACCGGCGACGTCCCCCGGCTCGTGGCCGAAGCCTACGTCGGCCACCTCCGCGGCAAGATCGACACCGCGATCTTGGGATGCACGCACTACCCCCTGCTGCGCCCCGTGCTCGCCGAGATCCTCCCGGACGTGACGCTCGTCGACTCCGCCGAGAGCACGGCCCGCGCGCTAACCTCCGCCTTTGGCGATCCCGGCGGCGCGGGAACAGCGACGTTTTTTGCGACCGACAACACCGAGCGCTTCGAACGCGTCGGCGGTCTGTTCCTCGCCCAGCCGCCGCAGGGCGTCAGCTGGGTCGATCTGCCCCCGGGCTCGGGTCCGTTCTGCGAACCGGACGCCCCGTAGCGACCGGTGAACGCCGAACCAACGCGCGCAGCTCGACCCACAGCGACGCCAGCTCCACGAACGCCCTCAGGATGACGCGAGGGTGCGCGCCGGTTGCGCGACCTGCGACGCGCGGGAGGTGCTTCACCGGCACTTCGACGACGCGAAACCCGGCGGCCCGCGCGCGCACCAAGATCTCGGTGTTCACGAACGCGCCGAGCGACTGGATCGGAACCTGCGCCAGCACGTCGCGATGAAACAGCTTGAACGCGCAGTCCACATCGCGGACGCCGGTCTCGAACAGCCGATCGACGAGGCGCGACCACAGCCAGCCGTTGAGGCGGCGGTGCCACGGGTCGCGGCGTGGCGCGCGGTAGCCCGCCAGAATGTCCGCCTCACCCGCCCGCGCGAGCAAGGCGTCCAGATCCGAGAGGTCGAACTGGAGGTCCGCATCGGTGAAGAAGACCCGCACGCCGGTCGCCGCGCCGAGACCTGAGCGCAGCGCCGCGCCGTAGCCCAAGTTCGACGGATGACGGACCATCCGAACCCGCGGGTCCCGGGCCGACCAAGCGTGCACGAGGTCCGCCGTCGCATCGCGGCTCCCGTCGTCGACGACGATGACCTCGACCGAGATGCCGAGCCGACCGCCGACCTCGAGACAGCGCCGCACGGCGGTGTCGATGTTCGCCGCCTCGTTGAACGCGGGCAACACCACCGACAGGTCGGGGCGCGGCTCGGTCGTGGTCGACGGCGTCGCCGTCCCCATCGCTCCCCTCACGGCGTCGCGGAGACGACCTTGGCGCCCGCGGGCGGCGTGTAGTTGAACTGCGCGTCGTCGGCGGGAACGTTGAACTGCAACCCCGAGAACGCCATGGAGGTGCGGTTGTCGAAGGCATCGACGATCTGCACCAGGTAGACGTCCAGCTTGCCGTTCAGGTAGATGTCGGCCGACTTGAACTGGCCGCCGGTCTTGGGCGCGAGCCGAAGTTGAACGCCGGCAGCCGTGTTCGAGACGACCGAGACGTTGAAGTTGGCCGTCAGCTTGTCCATCGACGTCAGAAAGCTCTCGGCCTCGGCCTGGCGACTGGCGACGTCGTTGTAGACGATGACCTGGTTGTCGGCAGGGGTATAGATCCACATCTTGCTGCCGTTGCTGATGAACAGCTTGTCGCCGAGCTTCCACCGCAGCTTCGAGGGACGCTTGACGAGCAGGTCGCCCGACAGGGTCTCAGAACCAAAGGCGTCCTGGCGCGTCTGGGTCACCTTGGCCTTCATCGTCGTCACGCCACGGTAGCGCGCCTCGACGCGCTGAACGACCGACGCCGCGGACTCCTGAGCGAGCGCAGCCTGCGGTGCCGCAGCGGCCCCCACGAGGCCTCCTGCCAGCGCGACCGCGAGCAGCCAAGCGCGCGCGATCCTTGCCCATGCCGTCTTCGTCCCAGTCGCCATCGTTCCTCCTCGGGCGCCGTCGGCGGCGCGCGGTTCGTTCGACGCACACGGCGTCGCTTCCTTCATGCTTGACGTCGTCCTGACCCCGATGCGCCGCTCAGTTCGCATGCGGACCGATCAACACCTCACGCGGCCGCGCGCCATCGGCCGGTCCGACCACACCCGCCTGCTCCAGCAAGTCGATGATGCGCGCGGCGCGGTTGTACCCGATGCGGAAGTGACGTTGAATCATCGACGTGCTGGCCTTGCCCGCCCTCTTGACGACCTCGACCGCCTCGTCGAAAAGCTCGTCCTGATCGGCCGGATCGATGTCGCTGCCGGCGTCGTCCTCGGGCTCGGCCGTGATCGCCTCGATGTAGTCCGGCGACCGCTGCTCGCGCAGGAAGGTGATCACGCGCTCGACCTCTGCGTCGCTGACGAACGGGCCGTGGGCGCGCTGGACCTCGCCAGCACCCGGCAAGTACAGCATGTCGCCCTGTCCGAGCAGCTTCTCCGCCCCGCCCTGATCGAGGATCGTGCGAGAGTCGGTGTTCGTCCGGAGTTTGAAGCTGATGCGCGTCGGGAGGTTGGCCTTGATGATGCCCGTGATCACGTCGACGCTCGGACGTTGCGTCGCGATCACGAGGTGCATGCCACACGCGCGCGCCATCTGCGCCAAGCGCACGATGCTCCCCTCGACGTCCTTACGCGCCACCATCATCAGGTCGGCGAGCTCGTCGATGACGATCACGATGTAGGAGAGCAGCTCGGGCTTGGGCGGCGGAACGTCGTCGGGCCAATCCTTGGGCGCGTAGCGACGCGCCTTCTCCCGCGTCCAGTTCGCCGTCTCCGTCAGCACCTTCTCGTTGTACGACGCGATGTTTCGGACCGCCCACCGCGCGAGCAATTCGTAGCGGCGATCCATCTCCTTGCAGGCCCAAGCGAGCGCAGCACTCGCGGTCTTGGGATCGACCACGACCGGATGCAACAGGTGGGGGACGTCGGCGTAGGCCTCGAACTCCAGCTTCTTTGGATCGATCAACAGCAGGCGCAGCTCGTCGGGGGTGCGCGTGAACAGCAGGCTCATCAGCATGCCGTTGACGCCGACCGACTTGCCCGAGCCGGTGGTCCCACCGACCAAGACGTGGGGCATCCGCGCGAGATCGGCGACCATCGGCCGCCCCTCGACGTCCTTGCCGAGAATGACCGGGAGCGCCGCCTTCGTGTTGCGGAACTCGTCGCTCGCCAACAACTCGCGCAGGTAGATCGTCATGCGCGAGCTCGACGGCACCTCGATCCCGACGACGCCCTTGCCCGGGATCGGTGCCACGACGCGCACGCTCATCGCGCGCAACGCCATCGCAAGGTCGTCGGACAGCGTCTGGATACGCTTGACGGTGATGCCTTGATCCGGGAGGTACTCGAACGTCGTGACGACGGGACCGACGCGGACGTTGACCACCCGTCCCGTGACCTTGAAGCTCGCGAGGCTGTCCTCGACCGTCTGCGCCAACGCCCGCAGCTCCTCCTCGTTGATCGTCGCGCGCTGCTCGGGCACGGGGTCCAACAGGTTGAGCTGCGGCAGCTGGAAGAACAACGAGGCGCGGTCGACCACGGCGCCGCCATCGTCGTCGACGCGCGCCACCAAGCCCTCCGCCGGCTCGACGGCCGGCCCCAAGGTCGGCGCGTCGTCGGCGGGCGTGGCGGACCGCGGACCACGGCTGGCCGAAGCCACCGCCGTCGCCCCTGGGTCGGACACCGGCGGCGCGTTGCGCGCGCTCTGCCCCGGCAATGTCGGATCATCGGCCTCGAAATCCTCGCCTGCCGTCATCACCGGCCGGGCAAGCCGCTCCTCGGTGGCGTGCAAGGTCTGCGCATCACGCGAATAGCCGACCAGGCCGTCGTGGTTCGCCCCCGGGCCCGGACCCGAGATCGGCGCCGAGTTTCTGAGGACCACAGGCTGCGGCGT
>JBEIFN010000028.1:0-14823 GCA_040382435.1 Alphaproteobacteria bacterium | reverse complement strand
GTCGCCGACACGGTGGCGCAGGCCGCCCTCTCGCCCGCGCCGGAGGATCGCTACCGATCCGCGCGGGATTTCCAGAGCGGTCTCGAGGCCCTGTTCGAGGACAAAGCCGAGGTCGCCGCCCCGCCTCCGGCTCCGAACTACGTGCGCTACGCGCTCGTCGGGGTCTCGGTGCTCGCGACGCTGCTCGGCGGCGTGATCGTGTTCCAGTCCAAGGACCGCGACCCGTCGGCCAAGTTCGCGGCGCGCGACACCGAGACGCGCAACGAGGTGGTCGCCGCGTACACCGGCTTCGATCCTGGCCAGTTCGCCGCGCAGCGCGACGCCAACCCGAACATGGTCGCGATCCCGGCCGGACCGGTTCTGGTGGGTCGCCTGAACGCCGAGCGTGGGTTCCCGAGCGAGCCGGTCCTCGAACGGCGCGAGACCGGCGCGTTCTTGATCGACGTCTTCGAGTGGCCCAACGAGAAGGGAGCGCCGCCCGAGAGCGGGCTGAACGCTGCCCAGGCCGCCGAGCGCTGCGCGACGAAGGGCAAGCGCCTGTGCTCGGCCGACGAGCTCGAGAAGGCGTGCAAGGGTGGCGAATCGCGCGTCTACCCCTACGGCGACGCGTTCGACGCCGCGACCTGTGGTGAGGGTGCTGGCGCGGTCGGCAAGGCGGGCGACCGCTCGGACTGCCGTTCGGGCTGGGGCGTGTTCGATCTCGGCGGAAACCTCCGCGAGTGGACGTCTACCGACGCCGCCGGCGGTTCGCGCCGTGTCGTCGCAGGTGGACCGAGCGGCGCTGCGCCGAAGAACACGCGCTGCGCGATCCGGGTGGACGAGAACGCCTCGTTCGCCGGTGCCGACATCGGGTTCCGCTGCTGCAAGGACCTCTGACACCCTGGGGCGAGGTGGCCCGTCGGGTCAGGCGCGCCAGGCGCGGACGAGCTGTTCGCGCCGGCTGCGTCGCGACATCTCGGCGAGCACGATGCCGACGAACGTGGTCGCGGCCGTCGGCAGATGGTCGTTGACGACGAGGTAGTCGTAGTCGCCGAGCGCCGCGAGCTGCTGGTCCATCTCGGCGAGGCGGCGCTGGATCACGGGCTCTTCGTCGGTGGAGCGCGCGCGCAGGCGCTTCTCGAGCGTCTCGCGGTCGGGGGGTAGCAGGAAGATGTGCACCGCGTCGGGCATCCGTGCGCGCACCTGGGCCGCGCCCTGGACATCGATGTCGAGCAGCAGCGAGCCACCGCGGGCCAGAACGTCTTGGGTGGGGCCGATCAGCGTGCCGTAGCGGCGACCGTAGACGTCGGCGTGCTCGAGGAAGGCGTCGGCGGCGATCTCGGCCTCGAATGCGGCGGGCGTGAGGAAGTGGTAGTGCACCCCGTCGACCTCTCCGGCGCGCGGGTCGCGTGTGGTGGCAGAGACGGAGAACGCGATGCCGGGCACGCGGCGCATCAGCGCGTCGATGAGCGTGCTCTTTCCGACGCCGCTGGGTCCGGACACCACGAACAGCGCGCCGCGGTCGGGCGGATCGAGCAACACCGGCCCGTCGGTGACCTCGTGCAACGTCATCGGCGCTCCGTAGGACTCGCGGTCATTCGACGTTCGCCGCTTGCTCGCGCATCCGTTCGAGGATGCTCTTGAGCTCGACGACGCGGTGGCTGACAGGGTGGTCGGCTGCCTTGGAGCCGATGGTGTTGACCTCGCGGTTCATCTCTTGGAGCAAGAAATCGAGCCGGCGTCCGACGGGCTCGTCGCGATCGAGCGCCTCTTTGAACTGGGCGGCGTGGCTGCGCAGGCGCGCGATCTCCTCGTGGATGTCGGCGCGCTCGGCGAGCAGCGCGGCCTCTTGGAGCACGCGCCATGGCTCGTGGCGGTCGCCGAGGATCTTGCGGAGCTTGGTCTCGATCTTGATGCGCAGTCGCTGGTGGAGATCGCCGACCTGACCCTCGATGGCGTTGAGCTCATCGAGAAAGCGCCCGAGGTTTTGGTCGAGGTCTTGCTCGAGCGCGACGCCTTCGGAGAGCCGCATCTGCTTGAGGCCTTCGATGGCGGCGTCGACGGCGGCGCGCAGCACCTCGGACTCGCCGAGGACATCGACCTCCTCGGTGGAGACGGTGAGGACGCCGGGCTGCGTCAGCACCCAAGCGACCGCCGCCTGCCGTGTAGACGCCTCGCCGCCGCCGACCAGGCCGTCGATCGCTTCGAGGTAGCCGCGGAACAAGCCCGCGTCGCCGCGGACGACCGCGCGCGTGCCGAGGCCTTGACGACGGACGAACGCCTCGACGCGGCCGCGCTTGAACTCGTCCTTGAGGCGGTTGTTCAGCTCGGGCTCGAACGCCATGTACTCGCGGGGGGCGCGGACCTGGACGTCGAGGTAGCGGTTGTTGACGCTGCGCAGCTCGACGACGACCGCCACGTCGCCCGCGGTGGCTTCGCCTCGACCGAATCCCGTCATCGAACGGAGCACACCGACCTCGCGACAGCGCGTCTTACCGCGTATGCGGTGGGGGTGCCAGCGTGCGGCGCGCCTGTGCTAGCGACGGTCCACCCGCTCGACCCCGCCGACGCGCTCGATGGCGCGGATCAGGCGCGTCAGCTCGGACAGGTCGTTCACCGCGATCTGGATCCGGATGGTCGCGAGCTTGCTCCTCGCATCTTCGACCGCAGCCTGGACGCGCTCGATGTTGACCTGCTGCTGGTCGCACACCTTGGTGATGTTCGCGAGCATGCCCGGTCGGTCGGCGCACCACACGGTGAGCTGGGCGCTGTGCCGGGTGCGGTTGGACAGGTCCCAGTCGACGCCGACGCGGCGGTCGTCGTCGAGCGCGGCGAGGCTTTTGCAGTCGGAGCGGTGGATGCTGATGCCGTTTCCACGGGTGATGTAGCCGGAGACGTCCTCGCCGGGCAGCGGGTTGCAACAGCGGGCGTACTGGACGAGGAAGCCGTCTTCTCCGGTGATCCGGACGGGGCTGCGCGACGGCTTGCGCGAAAATCCGGTGAGCAGGTTGGTGAGCCGGGACCGACGCGCCGCCTCCTGCGTGGAGATCCATACGCCGTCGGGCAAGATCGCCTTGGCGACGTCGCCCGGCGTCTGGGGGCCGCGTCCGAGCTCGACGAGCAGCCCGTTGAGCTGCTTGTGCCCGCGATCCTTGAGGTAGGCGTCGAGGCGCCCCTCGGTGCTCGCCTTGTCGAGCGTCCACTCGAACCGCCGCAGTTCGCCGTCGATCAGGTTGCGACCGATCCGGACGGCCTCGTCCTCTTCTTCTTGGGCGAGGAAGCGCCGGATCTTGGTCAGCGCGCGCGAGGTGGTCGCAAGCTCGAGCCAGTCGCGGCGTGGGTGTTGGTCGGGGCGGGTGAGGATCTCGATGCGTTCGCCGGTATGCAGCGGCGTGCCGAGGCTCACCATGCGGCCGTCGACGCGCGCACCGGCGCAGCGGTGGCCGACGTCGCTGTGGACAGCGTAGGCAAAATCGAGCGGCGTGGCCCCCGACGGGAGCCGTTTGACCTCGCCGGCGGGGGTGAACACGAAGATGTCTTCGGCGTAGAACGCTTGCTTGGCGGTGGCGGCGAAGTCGGCGGCGTTCTCGCTCTCTCGTGCGACGTCGAGCAGCTCGCGCAGCCGGATCGAGTCGCCCATCGCGTCGGGGCGTTGAGCGAGGTGTCCCTCTTTGTACGCCCAATGGGCGGCGATGCCGCGCTCGGCGACCTCGTGCATCTGTGCCGTGCGGATCTGCACCTCGATCCGAAGGTTGCGCGGCCCGATGACGGTGGTGTGCAGCGACTGGTAGCCATTGGGCTTGGGCCGCGCGATGTAGTCTTTGATGCGGTTGGGGACCGGCGCGAACTTTGCGTGCAGGTTGCCAAGCATCAGGTAGCAGCTGCCGAGATCGCGAACGATCAGCCGGAACGCCAACAGGTCGGGCACTTCCTCGACCTTCAGGCGTTTGTCGACCATCTTGGCGTAGATGCTCGCGGGCGACTTGACGCGCCCGCTGACGCGACCTTCAACGTTGGCGGCTGTGAGTTCGGCGTTCAATGCTTCGGAGACTTCGGCGACGTACGCGTCGCGGTCCGCGGCGGTACGGTCGAGGAAGCCCTCGATCGTGGCCCAGGCGTCCTCGTCGAGGTGCTGGAGGCAGAGGTCCTCGAGCTCGGTCTTGATCGAGACGACGCCGAGCCGGTTGGCGATCGGGACGAAGATCTCGGACGTCTCGGTCGCGATCGTCTTGCGCTTCTCGGGCTTGTGCCCGTCGAGCGTCCGCATGTTGTGGAGGCGGTCGGCGAGCTTGACGAGGATGACGCGGACGTCCTTGGACATCGCGAGCATCATCTTGCGAAAGTTCTCGGCTTGGAGTTCCTCCTTGCTGCGGTACTTCAGCTTGCCGATCTTGGTGACGCCGTCGACCAGTTCGGTGATGACCGGTCCGACCTGCTGCGTCATCTCGGCGTTGGTGATCGGGCTGTCTTCGAGCGCGTCATGCAGCAGCGCGGTGGCGACCGTGTCGACGTCCATCCGAAGGTCGGCGAGGATCTGCGCGACCGCGATCGGGTGCATCAAGTACGGCTCGCCGCTTTTGCGCGTCTGCCCGGCGTGGGCCTTCGCCGCGAGCAAATACGCCGTCATCACGATGCCCAAGTCGGCGTCGGGGGCGTAGCCACGGATCGTCTCGACGATCCGCGCGATCCCTTGGGCCTCGGTGCCGGGCTGCCACGACGTCACGCACCCTCCACGAGCTTGGCATGCCCGTGGTTGCATCATGCCCCCTGCAGCCGCGTTCGGCGAGGGTTCGACGAGCCCTGCACCGGGGCGTTGCGGGGAGAGAGGGCGAGCGGGGGGAGAGGTGGTGCGGATGGGGGCGCGCGTGCCGCCTTCGTTCGGCGCCGCTCAGCTCAGATCATCGAGCCACGGTCCGACGAGCGCGATCTCGACCACCTCGCCGCCGGTGCGAGAGGTGAGCTTCTGCCAGGCGTCGGACAGGCTGGAGGCGACGAGGACGCCGTCGTTGCGCTCGTCTCCCTCGAACCACACGACCTTCCAAGCGCGCAGGCCGCTGCCACGGAGCTTGCCGCCGCCGAGCCGGCGTGGGCCGCGGTAGCCGGGGATCTGGTGGCGCGCGCGGAAGCTCGCGATGGTGCGGACGCTGACGCCGGCGAGGCGCGCGACCTCGGCATCGGGGAGCTGCCCGAGCGCGGTGGCGTGCTGGGCGATCAAGGAGTCCTTGCTCCCGGGACGGATGCGCGCGATGGCCGCCGCGACCTCGGGGAGGATCCCGCCCGACGGGGTGGCGAGCGGAGGCTCGACGCTCGTGGTGTCGAGATCGGCGTCGGACCCGGGCTGTGGCGGCACACGCACCGTCCCCGTGCGCTTGAACGCCGCCGAGATGGCGCCGGGCGAGGTGCGGAAGCGGGTGGCGAGGTCGCGCAGCGGCAGCGCGTCCTTGTGGCGGAGGATCTCGGGCCAGAATGGCTGATGCTCCAACAGGTCCGACGTGGCCATGCACTCTCCCGGTCCGCACGACATGCGGGCCGGTTGGTATCACCGCGTGCCACAGCTGGCCACGCCTGCACGCGGTTGCAGGGCGGTTGCAGCGTTGGACCCCGTGGTGATCTCGACCGCGGTGGGCTAGGGTCGGGCGTGGAGGCGTGTTGCCCGTCTTCGGTCGAGGCCTGCAAACCGACGCGTGTCCGGCCCAACGCCGGCGCAGTTGTGCGTCGCGTCGGCTCGCGCTCGCGGCGGGGATGCTGGTCGCGTCGATGTTGTCGCCGGTGGTGGCTGCGGCGGATGACGCGGGGACGGCGCCGAGCATGCAGGCGGTCGACTGGGCCGCGCGGCTCGCGGAGGCGCGAGACGCCTACTTGCTGGGCCGCGTCGAGCCGGCGACGACCGCATTCGCCGCGATCCTCGTCGCTTGGGGCGCGCCCGATGGGCCGGACGAGGAGACGGCGGCGTCGGCGGCGGGGTTCCTCGGCGAGATCCAATGGCTCGCGGGCGACCGCTTGGGTGCCGAGGCCACGTTCCGGTCGCTCCTGATGAAGCTCCCTGACCATCGTCTCTCGCCGATCGACCACCCCGTCGAAGTGCTGGGTGCGTTCGAGGTCGTGCGCGCCACGATGGCCCGCGTTGAGGTGGCGGCGTCGACGCCCTCGTGGGGGCGGCGGCTGGCGCCGTTTGGGATCCCGCAGTTCGCGGTGGGGCATCGGCCGCATGGCGTCGCGCAGGCCGTCCTTCAAGGCGTATTTGCCGCCGCGAGCCTCGGGTCGGCGGTCGCGCTCGGCGTGGGCGGGGCGGCCGAACCCGAAGCCGACGACGTCGTCGAGGCCGCGCGCGTCGAGCGGCTGACGGCTGTGCGCGACTTCGTGAACCTGCCGGCGACCGCGGCGTTCTACGGGCTGTGGGCCGCCTCGCTGCTCGACGCCAACCTCTCGCTCCCGCGGGCGACGCCGGGGGAGGCGGGGACGCCGTTTCGGGCAGGCCTCGGGGCTTCGGTCGCTTGGCCGCTCCCCGCGCGCGTCCGCGTCGCCCAGCAGCGGGAGTGAACGCGGATGCCTTGGTTTGATGCCGAAAACATGCTGAGCGGGGCGCGCGCTGCCTTCCGGATGCGGGGCGCGCTCACCACCGTCGGTCGCGGGACGGGCGTCGACGTCGCGCTCGACGATCCCACGATCGACGAGGTCCACCTGACGGTCGTGCGCTCGGGTGCGCGGTGGCAAGCGACCGCGCAGCGTCGCGACGGCGCCGTCGTCGTCAACGGTCAACGGGGCCGAAAGAGCTACCTCGACGTCGGGGACTCGCTTCAGGTCGGGGCTTGGCGGCTGGTGTTGCGCGACGGGGAGCCGCCCGAAGCGGTGCGCCAAGCGGGCGCGGATCCGTCCGTGAGCGACGAGGCGACCCACCCGCTGTTGGCCTCGCTCGTCGCGCTGTCGAGCGACATGATGCGCGCACCGACGCTCGACGCGCTGTTCGAGGTGCTGCTGCTCGGTCTGATCCGCCTCACGGGTGCCGAGAAGGGGTTTATCCTCGCTTTGCTTGACGACCGGCACGAGGTGGTCGCGGCGCACGGACTTCGCGGCGGGGTGCTCGACGAGCGCGCGATCTCCGACTCCATCGTCGCCCAGGTCGTCGAGACGCGGCAGCCCGTACTGGTCCGGGACGCGCTGCACGAGGAGCGATGGGCCACGGCGCGTTCGGTCGTCGACCTGCGCCTGTCGAGCGTCCTCGCGGCGCCGCTGCTGCACGCGGACCGGATGCTGGGTGTGATCTACCTCGGAAACGACGCCGTCCGCGGGCAGTTCTCGCCGGCGCACCTCGACCTGCTGCGCGTGTTCGCGGCGCACGCGAGCCTGGTGTTGGTCCAAACGCTCCAGCTGCATCGCCTTCGGGACGACCATGCTCGGCTCCAGGCGCGCCTCGACGCGGGCGAGCGACCGACCGCGGTGGCAGGATCGGCGGCGATGGTCGCGGCGTACAAGGTCCTTCGACGGGTGGCGCCGTTCGACCATCCCGTGCTGATCCTGGGCGAGACCGGGACGGGCAAGGAGCTCGCCGCGCGCGAGGTTCACGCCGCCTCCGACCGTGCGTCTGGGCCGTTCGTCGCGATCAACTGTGGCGCCATCCCCGACAACCTGCTCGAGTCGGAGCTGTTCGGTCACCGCAAGGGGGCGTTCACGGGCGCGGACGCGGACAAGATGGGCAAGATCGAGGCGGCGAACGGTGGGACGCTGTTCCTCGACGAGATCGCCGAGATGCCCGTGCACCTGCAGGTCAAGCTGCTGCGGGTGCTCCAGGAGGCCGCGATCGAGCGCGTGGGCGATCTGGTGCCGCGTCCGATCGACGTGCGCGTCGTCTCGGCCACCCACCAGGACCTCGCGGCGCGGATCCGTGACGGGCGGTTCCGGGAGGACCTGTACTACCGCCTCGCGGGCGTGGAGGTCCGACTGCCACCGCTGCGCGAGCGCGGGGACGACCTCGACGCGCTCGCCGACACCTTTCTGGAGACCTACCGCGTCCGCTACGGCGGTGTCGCGCGCGGGTTCACCGATCGCGCCCGCCGCGCCATGCGCGCCTGGCCTTGGGCGGGCAACGTTCGCGAGCTCGAGAGCCGGATCCGCAAGGCCGTCGTCCTCGCCGATGGCACCCGGATCGACGTCGACGATCTCGGGCTTGGGGAAGGAGGCGCGCGATGAGGACGTTCGGCCTGACGGGGGGGATCGGGTCCGGGAAGTCGACCGTCGCGCGTTGGCTTCGCGAGGCCGGGGTGCCGGTCGTGGACGCCGATGTCGTGGCGCGCGAGGTCGTCGCGCCCGGACAGCCCGCGCTCGCCGCGATCGTCGAGGCGTTCGGCGCCGACGTCCTCCAGACGGATGGGTCGCTCGACCGCGCGGCCCTCAGGCGCCGCATCGCCGTCGACCGACAGGCGCGCGCGACGCTCGAGGCGATCACCCACCCGGCGATCTTCGTCCGCATCGCCGAGGCGCGACAGGCCGCCGAGGCCGAAGGCGCCGCGTTGTTCGGCGTCGAGGCTGCGTTGATGGTCGAGACGGGCTCGTGGCGCATGTACGACCGGCTGGTCGTGGTGGCGGCGTCCCCGGAGCATCAGCGGGCGCGGGTCGCCGCCCGAGACGGGTCCTCGTCCGAGGCGATCGACGGCCTGATCGCCGCGCAGGCCACCCTGCAACAGCGCCTCGACGTCGCACACCACGTGGTCTGGAACGACGGGTCCGAAGCCGAGCTGCGGGAGGAGGTCTCGCATCTGTTGGCGGCGTTGCGCGCCGATCTCAGCGGGTAGGGGTAGGCCCGCCGGTGTCGATGGGCACGCCGGTCTCGCGCTGCGCGGTGTCCTGCACGGGGGGAGCGACGGGCGTGGGGGGGACGAAACGCAACGAGAACCGACCCTGAAGGTCGGTGAGCCCGAGCGCGTACGAGCGGCCGGCGGCGTCGACGATGCGGACGGCGGCGTAGGCCGATGGCGCGCCCAGGGCGTCGCGGATCGTGCCGGTGACGCGCTCGCCAGCGTCGAGCGTGACCGAGGTGGGGAGCGCGCCGCCCTCGACGCGGACCCGCACCTGGGCGAGGTCGGGGCGGTCGCCCGGAGGCACCACGACCAGCTCGCTGCGCGCCGCGCTTGCCGTGGCTTGGCCGCGTCCCTGCGCGTCGGTGACGGCAAACCACGTCCGGTAGCCGGTGCCGCCTTCCTCGAACCGCAGCTGGGCGCCGACGACGGGGCTTCCTGCGCCGTCGACGACTTGGACCTGTGCGGCGAGGGTCGGGGCGACGTCGATCACGCCGAGGTCGACGCTGGTCTCGCCGGTCGTCCCGACGTCCACCGTCGTCCACCAAGCGCTCTGCGGGGCACCCGCGGCCGCGACCAGCTCCACGGCGTAGCGGCCGTACGGCAGGGGCGCGTTGAAGTTTCCCTTTGCGTCGGTGACGCCCTCGGTCTGGTAGGATCCAGCTTCGACGCCGACCAGGCTCAGGGCGCGGACCCGCACGGTCGCGCCGACGATCGCCACGCCCTTCAGCGTGTAGGCCGCGCGGAAGGGCACGGTCTTGGGGGCGGGGATGACGAGCGAGGCCTTCGTGCCGGCCGCGTCGAGGGTCACGCGGATCTGCCGCGTCGGCGCGTAGGGGTCATCGGGGTCGACGACGAGATCCCACGTTCCCGGCTGGACGCGCAGCTCGAAGTCTCCGGCGCCGCCGATCCGCTGCGACGCGGTGCGCGCGGTGCCGTCGGCCGAGATCGCGTAGACGACGCCGTCGAGGCCGGCGCCCTGCGCCCCGGCGGCGAGGATCTGTCCGTACAACGGCGCTCCAGCGTCGAGCGCTTCGTCGTAGGACGCCGCGGCAGGCTCCGCCCGGGAGGGGTCCTCGATGGCGGGCGCGACGAGCGTCGCCCAGCTCCCGGGTGCGGCGCCGGCGTCCTCCGCGTGGAGGCCGACCGTCCACCGGCCCGCTGGGAGCGCGAGCGAGAACCCGCCGACGTCGTCAAACGGTGCCGAGAACGACGCGCCGCTCACGGTGTCGAGGAAGGTGAGGCTGCCGCGCGCCGGCGTCGTGCGCGAGGCGGGTGCGAGCGCGCGCAACAGCGGCTGCACCACGTCGGTCGTCCACCTGCCGTCGAGCACGACGGTGGTCGGGAGGGAGACGTCTGCGGTCGGCCCGGTCAGCGGGACGCGGACGGGGAGCGGCGGGGCGCCGTCCGACGAGGCCCGGGTCGGTTCGATCTCGAGGAACAAGCCCGCGAAGGGGTCGGTTGACGTGTCGGTTTCGGTCGGCGCTTCGCCCGTGTCGATCCCGGTCGTGCTCGAATCTGCCGTGTCGAGCGTGGACTCGGACGGGCTGCAGGCGACGAGCAGGAGCGCGGCCGAGGTGAGCGTGCTCAGCGCGGCGTGGCGCAAGGTCATGGCGCCTCCAACTGCCACCGCACGGTGACGAGGTGGTCTCGGTTGCCATCGGACACGAGGGCGCGCACCGTTGTGCCCAACAGCGGCGTCGGGTCGAGCAGCTCCACCCGGGCCAGCCACACGTCACCCTGCTGCACCAGCTCGGGCGGGGTGTGGGGTACGTTGAGGACGTCGGGCCACTCCACGTTCAGCGGGGCACCCTCGGGATCCGCCGCGAGCAGCAGCAGCGTCACCGTGGGCGTTCGGACCACGACGGTCTGCGGGTCGGTCGCAGGCTCGAGGATCGACGGCGCGTCGTCGACGGGGGGCTCGGGCAAGGGGAGCACCCAGAAGCAGCCGTGCAGGGGAGCGGTGAGGAGGGGAAGCATACGCACCGATTTGCACAAAGCGTGCCTGCGGAAAGTGGGCGTTGTGCTTGGCCGTGTCATCGTGCCGCCTCGGGCTCGAACCACGCCTCGGGGTAGTCGAGGCGCGTGATCGTCATCGAGGAGGTGATCTCTGCGCAACGCAGGGTGACGACATGGCGCTGGTCGGGATCGGGTAGCTCAATGGCGTAGTTTTGCGAGGCGAGCGTGCCCAGCGCGGTCCCGTCGCGCGAGACGAGGCACCCACCGTCGTAGCGGGTGGCGAAGCGGAGCCGCGCGGGAAGGCGTTCGAGGTCGACGACGACACCCGTGCGCTGCTCGCCGGGTGACAGGTCGAGGCGCACGGACGCAGGGCGGATCATCGACCCCTGCAGGGTGAACGTCTGGGTTCCCGCGGGGACGAGGGCGCAGGTGCGGTCGCGGGTGGTGCCGATGCGCTTGCCGTCCAGGAACACATCAGCGGGCGCGGCGAGCGCGCGGAAGCTCACGCACGCGGCCGCGGGGGCGGCCGTTGTGGCCGGGAGCGCTGGCTCGGCGGGTCCGGGGCTGGAGACAGACGGGGTTGCGGTGCCGACGGGGCGAAGGGCGGGCGCGGTGACCATCGGTCCGACGCGTGGGCCTGGCGTCAAGGTGGGGCCGCCGAGGGGGCCGCCGGGATTCGTCACGAAGCGCGCGGCGGGGGTGCCCTGAGGCGACGCTGCGCGGGGGGTCGGCGGTGCGGCTGGCGGTGTCGACTCGCTGGGTATCGGCGGCGCCACGGCGAGGTCGGCGGGGGCTGTCGGCGGGGGCTGCGCGCTGGCCACGACGCCGCCGTCGGGGAGGACGCCCGCGTCGGGCTCGGGCAGGGCAACCCACAGGCTGAGCGGGGCGACGACGAGCACCATCGCTCCGACGATCGCCAAGGTGGTCGCGCTTGGGACCCCCCATGCATCGGCCTCCAACGGGAGCTCGCGCTGCACCAACGCCAGCGCCTCTTCGTCGTCGGGTCGGATCGTCAGCAGCCGGTCGACGAGCCGCAACCCAGCGACCGTCTCGCCGCGGTCGAGGTGCGCGCGGGCGGCGGCGCGCAACCGTTCGGGGAGCGCGGCCTCGTAACGCGCCCGGAGCGCGGCCCCCTCGGCGACGAGCGCGGCGAGCGTCCACGGAGCACCGCCTCCTGGGACGTCGAGCTCGCGCACGACGGCGCGGAGCGTTCGTCCCAACGCCTCGGCCGTCACAGGTCGGGCGTCGACGGCGGGCGAGAGCGCAGCCTCGATCGCGTCGGCGAGCGCGGCGGACGTCTCGGGCGCGAGCGTCAGGACCTCGGGTCGGCGTCCGTCGATGACGTTGCGCAGCACGACGCTCGGGTTGCTCCCTTCGAACGGGAGACGGCCGGTGGTCGCCTGAAACAGCACGACGCCGAGGGAGAACAGGTCGCTGCGGGCGTCGAGGGCTTCGTCGCGCGCGGCCTCGGGAGACATCCACAGCGGGCTGCCGACGAGCGCGCCGGTGAGCGTGAGCTGCGACGCGTCGAGGAAGCGCGCGATGCCGAAGTCCATCAGCTTCACGACGCCGTCGCGGCGGATCATGACGTTGTCGGGCTTGAGGTCGCGGTGGAGGATGCCTTGGGCGTGGGCGGCCGTGAGGGCCTCGCACAGCGCGACGCCGAGCTCGGCGACGATTTCGCTGGGAACCACGCCGCAGCGGTCGAGCAGGGCACCGAGGGTCTCGCCGTCGACGTACTCGGTGACGATCCAAGCGTCGGGCGCGTTCTCGCCGGAGAAGTCGAGGATCTCGACGATGTTGGGGTGGCGGAGCCGCTCGATGGCTTGGGCTTCGCGGGCGAATCGCTTGCGGTTGCGCGTCGAGGCCGACAGGTGGGGGTGCAAGATCTTGAGCGCGACATCGCGGCCGAGCGTCTCGTGACGCGCCCGCCACACCGTCGCCATCCCGCCCTCGCCGAGCTTCTCGACGATGCGGTACTTGTCGAAGACCTCGCCGATCAAGGCTGCCCCTCGGGCCAAGCCGCCTGCGTCCGCGTCAGCTCGAGCGCGTACACAGGCAAGCCTCGCTCGCGGAACTTGCGCTGGTAGTTCGTCTCGACGTCATCCGCCCACAAGGCCGTGTGGGTGACATCGAGGCTCGAAGCGGTCTCGACGAGCGGGAGATGCGTGTTGGGTTCGCCGTCGGGCCCGTGTGCGAGGACGTGGCGCGCTCGCTCGACGTTGGGGAAGTGGTCGGTCTTGAGGCGAAACACGCCGCCCGGGGCGAGCAACGTCGCGACATCTTCGAGGAACCAACGCGAGAGCAGCCGGTTCTTCTCGTGTCGCTCCTTGGGCCAGGGGTCGGGGTGGTTGACGTAGATGCGGTTCAGGGAGCCGGGCGCGAACAGGTCGTGGAGGAACGCCGCGTGGTAGCGCAAAATCCGCGCGTTGCGGACCCCGGCGGCGCGGATCTTCTTCGCGCACAGCACGGTGCGCTTGTAGCGGATCTCGATGCCGACGATGCGGGCGTCGGGCAGCAACGCCGCCATCCCGCTGAGAAAGAAGCCGTTGCCCGAACCGATCTCGAGGTGAAGCGGGCCGGCGCTCCCGAACTCGTCGTCCCACCGCCTCGCGACGGCGTGGGCGTCCTCGACCGTGAGGAGCGGGCGACCGAACGCGCGGTGTTCGAGGACGAAGGGGTTGGTCTCGAGCGAGGCGAGTCCTTCGAGATCCCGGTCGCGGAACGCCGGTTGGTCCGCTGTGAGCGGGGCGAGCGGCGCCTGCGGTGTCGGCCTGCCCTGCGCTGCCATCTTCGGGCCTCCGTCGGTCCCCTGCGGACTATCGGACTCGGAGGATGCCTGCACCTCGTCGGGGGATCGGCGCGTCAGGCGGTCGGCTTCGTCCAATAGACTTCGGGCTGCCCGAGCGCGCGCGCCGTGTGGCGTCCGAGCACGAAGAGCAGGTCGCTGAGTCGGTTGAGGTAGCGGAGCACGCCCTCGCCGGCCTCGGGCTCGACGGCGAGCAGCGAGACCACGCGGCGCTCGGCGCGGCGCGCGACGGTGCGGGCTTGGTGCAGGAAGGCACCTACGCGTCCGCCGCCCGGGAGGATGAACTCTTGCAGCGGGGGCAGGGCGTCGTTGAGCTGGTCGATCCAGCCCTCGAGCTTGAGGACGTCGGGCTCCTCGACGCGGAACATCCCGGGCCAGCGGTCGGACGGACGCGTCGCGAGATCGGCGCCGACGTTGAACAGGTCGTTTTGGATCACGGCGAGCATGTCGTCGATCACCGACACGGCGTCGGGGAGGCGGGTGGCCTCGTCGCCGAGGAACGTTCGCACGATCCCCAAGACAGCGTTCAGCTCGTCGACGGTGCCGTACGCCTCGATGCGGGCGTCGTCCTTCCGGACTTCGACGCCGCCCACCAGCCGTGTCGTCCCCCGGTCGCCCGTCTTCGTGTACACGCGCGTGATGCGCATCGTCGGCCTCCGCAATGTCCGCAGGTAGCCCGACGGTCACGGGTGCGCCCTGCGGTTGACACGTCCTTGCGTTTGCGGGCTGAGCGCGCCATGGGAGGGCGGCAAGGGGGCATCATGGAGCGGCTGCATCGACGGGTTCCGGCGCAAGAGCTTCGCGGCGTGGAGGCGGTGCTGCTCGAGGTGATGACGAGTGACCTGATCGAAAAACCGATCGGTCAGCTCGCCGCCGAGAACGTCGCCGACTTGTTCGCGCTCGCGGTGTGCGCAGACGCGCCGGTGGGCCTACAAAAGCGTCTGCCGACCTTCCTCAAGCGGATCGCCGCCGAGGTGCTCGACCTGCCGAACGGCGCAGAGTTCCTCGCTGCCTTGTCGACCTTCGCCTCGTTGCCCGGCGCGCGCGTGCCCGATGGTTTGCGCGACCTCTGGCGGGCCGAAGGAGAGCGTCCCAAGCGAACAGCCGCCGAGCGCGGCGCGATCGAGGCTGCGCTCGCCGCGTGGGACGCCGAGCCGGCTGAGGCGTTCGCGATCGCCAAGGCGCCGCCGCCCACCGCCCGGACGCCGCTCGGCGCGCGCCCGGCGTCGCGGCCCGTCGTTCGCAACCTCGCGATGGTCGAGCCGACCTTCGCGCCGCCGCGGC
>JBEIFN010000027.1:0-14956 GCA_040382435.1 Alphaproteobacteria bacterium | reverse complement strand
CCGAGGACGCCGTGCAGGGCGGCCACCGACAGCAGCGGTCTCGCGGCGGCGAACAGGCCGTTCCACGTGTCGGTGACCGCATCGGCGTAGGTGCAGTCGCCGCCATGCACCAGCACGTCCGGCCCGAAGGCCGCGAACACCCCATGGAGTCGCTTTTCGACGGGTGTCATGGTGTCGCTCATCCACGCGAGGCGGCGGGTGGCTGTCGTGCCATGCGGCGGCCGGTACGTGCCCGTCATCACGACGTCGCCCCCGACATGGACCTCCCAGCCGATGTCGCCCAAGGCCGGCAGGTCGGTGAGGTCGACGTCGTGCAACGTGGCCGGACCGGCCAGATCAGGCGGGAAGATGTCGGCGGGGTCGCGGCCCTCGTTGATGCGCGAGGTGTCGCGAGCGTACTGCAAGGTGGTGGTCGTACGCGTTGGCTCGAACCAGCGCACGCTGCCGTCGGGGAGCAGCACCCGGACGGGGAGTCGCACGTCCTCCGCGGTCTCGAACCGCAGCCGTGCCGAGCCTGTGCCCGTGACGGTCATCCAAGGGCCCTTCTGCACCGCCACGGGCGTGGCGGGGACTGGGATTGGGCTGCTGCCGTCGGGGTCGATGCCCCCGTCGGCCCGTCGGTCGGTGCAGCCCGCGGGCAGGAGCAAGCCCCCACGCCACAGCCACGCCGAAGCGAGGCCCCCACCCAACAGGCCGCGGCGCGTCCAGCCTCGACGGTGCATGACCACCTCCCCACCCGAGGTAAGCCGCGCCCTGCTTGGCGGCTTGTCGTTCACGACGTCGTCACGCTGCGACGCCGTCCGCTCGCCGGAGCGCGCCGCCGGTTACCGAGGGTCGGGGGCCGTCTCATGATGGATGACGAGGCGTTCTGGCGCGAACAGGAGCGCCGCAAGAAGGATCAGCTCGGTCAGCCCTGCTGCACGCAGTCGGGCATGTCTTGGTCGATGATCGACCTTCCCGGCAATTTCGCGGTGGTCATCCACGGCGAGTACGATTGCGTCAACTGCTTCCATCACCACATCGGGCGCAGCGCTTGGCGGTACTACAGCACGCGGCTGACGGAAGAGATGATCACGACGGGCCGGACCGAGCCAGCGCTCCGCGCGTGCCTCGAGCTGATCGCCAAGGAAGAGGCCCCGGAGTTCGTTCTGGTCCTCGGCACCTGCCCCGTGGAGGTGATCGGCGATGCGTTCCACCACGTGGTGGCGTCGGTGGCGGAAGCGACCGGCATCCCGATGGTCGCGCTGCGGACGAGCGGCCTGAAGCTGTCGAGTCAAGCGGCGATGCTCGACTGGCTGTTCTCGACGCTGGCCGCGATTCCGGCCGGTCCGCCCGTCGACCGCGCGTGGGAGCGGGAGCTCGCGCTGCTGGCGATGGAGGTCATCTTTGACGCGCATGCGGGCGGCGGTACCGCCTCGGACGTGTTCGCGCGCCTTCGGTCCCTCGCCGTGCCAGCGAACGACGCGTCGGCCGTTCGCGTCAACCTCGTCGGGATGCCTTCCACGGTGGAGGGGGCCGTCCCCGAACCCATCGCGATGCTTGGCGCTGCCGAGGTCATCGTCAATGGCGTCTACCCGGAGGGCGCCTCGCTCGCGTCGTGGCGCGCCATCCGCCACGCGCGCGACAGCTTTGTCGTGGACACGACGATGTACCCTCGCTTCCTCGATGTGCTCCGCGGCCAGGAGCAGCGCGTCCACGAGGTTCCGCTTCCTGTCGGGCTCGGACCCTCGCGAGCGTTCTACGAGACGATCGGTCGCGCGGTCGGCGCGCCGACACGGGTGGCGGAGGCGATCGCGCCATTGGCCGCGCGGGCTGGCGACGCACTCGCGGGCCTGCAGGCAGAGGTCGCGGGCAAGCGCGTCGCGATCGCGCTGCGGATGCACGCGAACTACGCGTCGGACACGTTGGCGTACGAGGGCCTCGGGGAGGTCGCCGCCTACCAAGAGTTTGGCTTCGACGTGGAGCTGTTCGTGCAAGGGCCGCCGGAAGACGCCGCGCGGCAGGCGTTCGCCGAGGGGCTGGCGGCGCGAGGGTGCTCGCTGCCGTTTCAGGTCTTTGGCGGGCCTTGGATCCTTGGCGAGAAGCTCCAGGCCGGTGGGTTCTCGCTCGCGGTTGCCTCGGACACCGTGCGGAACGAGCTCGCGGCCGTCGACCTTCCGCTGCTGACGACCCGCGCGTTGGCTCCGTACCTCAGCGGTGTCGTCCAAAATGTGGCTTTGATTCGTCAAGTTCTGGCGCGGGGGGCGCGATGACCTTCGATCTCGAGCACTTCCGGCTCAAGAGTCTGGACCTCGGCCAGCTGACGGGGGCCTCGATGGCGCTGCACGCGATCCCGGACGCCTACTTCCTCAAGCACACCGGGGTCGGTTGCAAGCACAAGACGGTGACCCAGTTCGGAACGCACGACTGGGCCAAGGGGGTCGCCGCGCATGAGGGCTGGACGGAGGTGGGAGATGCCGCGCTGATCCGAGGGTCGGGGCGGCGCGTGGGGCCGTACGCTCGGTCGGCGTACCAAAGGCATAAGCCGTCGATTCTGGCGATCTCGTCGGTGACCTTTCTCGATCTGACGGGCGATGACTTGCCCGACGTGGTGGCAGGACTCGACGCCGAGCTGCCGTGCGAGGTGATGCTGCTCAAGGTGCCTGGGTTCGAGGGCGATCTCTACTCGGGCTACCTCACGACGCTGGTCGAGGTGTGTCGCCGGATGGACTGGTCGGTCGCACCCGATCGCGCGCAAGAGGTCGCCGTGCTCGGCTACCTCTGGGACCGCTACGAAGGCGATCATCAGGGCAACCAACTGCAACTCAAGGCGTTGTTACAAGCGATCGGGCTGTCGCTCGGGCCTGTGCTGTTCTCGGGCACGCCGTACACGGCGCTCCGGGATGCGCCGCGGAGCAAAACGGTGCTCTGCCTCCCGTACGCCGAGCCCAAGCGCAAGACGCTCCAGCGCGTCTGCAAGCGCGATCTGGTGTCGGTCGATCTGCCGATCGGACGCCGCTTCACGTCGCAGTTTCTCCGCGTCGTCGCGTCGGCGGCGGGCGTCGCGGGGGCGACCGTCGAGGGCTTGATCGCGCGCCAAGAGACGGCCCTCGGGGAGCGGCTCGGCACGATGGTCGATCACCTGCGGGGCCAGTCGGTTGCGGTGTTCGCGGACCTCCCGTTGCTCGCGGGCACGATGGCGACCCTCGAGGAGCTGGGCATTCGCGTTGTCATCGCGGGCATCCGCGGTCGCACGCTCGGCAAGGCCGCCGATCTCGAGGCCGCCCTCGCGCGCGTCGGGGCCGCGGTTCCCGCCGGTTGCCAGGTGGTCGATCAGCCGAGCCTCGCGCGGGTCCGTGCGCTGTGCGCCGATGCCATTGCCGCTGGCACGCTCGACGGCGTCCTCGGTTCGGCGACCGACCTGAACGCGCTGGGGACGCTTCCGGCGTCGACGCCGCTTCGACGGTCCGCGGGCACCGCGAGCCGGACCACCGGTCCGTTCAAGCTCGAGATCGGGTTCCCGTGCCGCGACCATCACTGCGCGTATGCGATGCCGTTCATGGGCTACATGGGCGTGAGCATCTTCGTCCAGCGGCTGCTGACGGCCCCGCGGCTGTGGGACACCGGGGTGGCCACCCGCGTCTGAAGCGTGACGCTCGGGGACTGGTACACACGTCGGGTTCGGTGTACGCTGCAAGGCTGGACAGGGTCCGGTCAGGAGGGTGCATGGATCGCATCGCGTTCTACGGCAAGGGCGGCATCGGGAAGTCCACCGTCGCGACCTCGGCGAGCCTGTTGCTCGCGCGCATGGGTCGCAAGGTACTCCACGTCGGCTGCGATCCGAAGCACGACAGCAGCTTGGTGCTGGTCAAGGACACGGCCCGGTTCAAGACCGTGATGGACAAGGTGTTCGCCGACGAAGAGATCGAACGCGAAGACCTGATCATGGAAGGGATCGAGGGCATTCACTGCGTCGAGGCGGGCGGCCCCGAGGCCGGACGCGGCTGCGGCGGTCGCGCCGTCAGTCGCGCGTTCGAGATCTTCGAAGAGGTCGACCTCGTCGATGGTCGCTACGACACCGTCGTCTACGACGTCCTCGGCGACGTGGTGTGCGGCGGGTTTGCCGCGCCGATGCGCCGGTCGGCCGGCAGCAAGGTCTGCATCGTGCTCTCTGAGGAGCTGATGGCCGCCTACGCCGCCAACCGCATCGCGGCGGCGTGCAAGGAGTTCGCCGACAATGGCATCGTCTGCGCGGGCTTGGTCCTCAACCTCCGCAACAACCAAGCCGACTTGACGCCGATCCGTCGCCTCGCCGACGCCCTCGGGGTCGAGGTGCTCGGCGTCGTCCCCCGCGATCCGCTCGTCTGCGAGGCGGAGTTGTACCGCAAGAGCATCGTCGACTACGCGCCGCAGAGCCCGGTCGCGGTCGCGATCCGGGGCATCGTCGAGAAGGTGCTCTCCCTCGATCGCGCGTCGCTCCCGGTGCCCGAGCCCCTGGTCGACATTCACGTCCGCAAGATCATGCGGGGCTACTCGATCGAGCAGGAAGAGCTTCCGCCACCGCGTGACAACCCGGTCAGCAGCATCACGTCCTGGTCGCAGATTTGACGCTGTCGACGCTGCGTAGCCACGGGGATGCGAGCGCGAGCAACAACGGCGACGACATCGCGACGGCCGTGTAGATCGCCCACATCGTCGCCGGGTCCTGTGCCGCACCGGTGTCCGCGGCGGGGACGTAGCGTTGCAGCATCCAGCCCGAGTACAGCCCCGTGGTGAACTTCGCGAGGAACCAGGGGACATTGGCGACGCCCATGTACGTCCCGAGCTGGTCGGGCGGGGCGATCTGCGCCACGTATTCGAGGAAGCGGCTGCTCCACAGCGCCTCGCCGATCGAGAACAGCACGACGTAGGTCAGGAGCAGGCTCAGGTTCGGGTCGCCGACGAGCAGCAGCGTGGAAGCCGCGCTCAACGTTGTTCCCGCGATCATCATCGTGAGCACGGGCACCCGCGCCGTCATCCAAGCCACCAACGGTGTCCCGACCACGATGATCGCCGGGTTCAGCGCGCTGATCCACTCGAACCTCGCGCCGACGTCCTCCGGGAAGCAGCGCGTCACGTAGTCGGGCATCGTCAGCCATTGGTGCGCGAACAGCGTGCGAACGCCGAGCAGAGCGAAGATGAAGGTCAGGAAGCGAGCGTCGGTGAGGGGGTGCGCGCGCTTCGGCGGCCCCTCCGCGGCAGTCTCGGTGCGTGCCACCGGTGCACCAGCGTCGCGCGGGAAACCGACGAGGTGGACTGCTAGGTACACACCGGTCAGCGCCGTGCACGCCGCGAACACGCCCGTCGTGCCGTACGTCTCGCGCAACGTGGACGACGCGAGCGACTCGAGCACGATGCCGAGGTTCATCAAGCTGTAGATCAGGCTGAACCCGACGCCGCTGGTGGTCTCATCGGTGGCTTGCTTGACGGCTGCGTAGACCGCGGTCTGAAGCAAACCCGCACCGAGCGCGATCGCCGTGAGGGCGATCACCACCGTAGGGATCGCAAGCGCGCCCGTGGGCGCGACGACGAGCAGCGCACGCCCGACGAGCGCTGCGACGATCGTCCACGTCATCGTGCGGCGGACGCCGACGCGATCGACCGCGCCACCGAAGACCGCCATGAACAGGGTCAGCGCGCCGGTCATGTACGACACGAGCTGGCCGGCGATGATGTCGCCGAGGCCGAGTGTGGTGCCCAGGTGCAACGTCAACAGGTTGAGGATGCCGAAGTAGGCGGCCCCGTCGAGCAGGAACACGAGGTTGGGGACCCAGAACCGACGGTCGAGGGCGAGCAGGTCGCGGGGGGTGGTCATCGGGCTCCTACGGGGGCGCGCTTGCGTCGCTCATCGCCCGCGGAGCCGCTCGATGCCATCCCGATGGTGGCCCAAGGTCACGGCAGCGCGGGTAGCGCGACGCTTCCATCGCCCCAGCAGCGCACACCTCCCGAGGTCGTGATCGCGCACATCAGAGCACCCGCGCCGTCGATGACGTCGTACGCGCCGCCCGGAGGCTGCAGCGAGGCGGACGTGGCACCCCAGCACGTGATCGCCCCTGCGACGCCAAGTCCGCAGGACTGCTCGTCGTTGGCGGCAAGCGTGACGAAGACGTTGCCAGGGGCTTGCGTTTGACCCGCGTCGCCCCAGCCCCAACACGTGGCGGCGCCCTGATCGTCGAGCGCGCAGTTGTGCCAACCACCGCTCGCGACCTGGTCCCAGCGATCGCCGGCCGGGGGCGTCATGCCGAACGGGTTGCTGCCCCAGCAGGTGAGCGTCCCGTCGGTCTGGCGACCGCAGGTGTGAAACGCCCCTGCGCTGAGGTCGGTGAAGCTAACATCGGGGGGAGCCGTGAGCTGGCCAACGTCCAGCCCCCAACACGTGGCCGCGCCCGCCGCGTCGAGCGCGCAGGTGTGCCAGCTCCCCGCCGTGATCGCGACGAACCCGCTCGTCGTGGGGGCCTCCAGCTGGCGTGACGCGTTCGAACCCCAGCAGGTGACCGCGCCAACGGCGTCGAGGGCGCAGGTGTGGTCAAGGCCAGCGGCGAGCTGCTGCACGGCGGTGAGCCCGACGGGTGGGGTCGACTGGCCCCAGGTGTCGTCGCCCGCGCAGTACAGCGCCCCCGTTCGCCGCAGGCCGCACGCATGGGCGCCGCCGACCGCGATGGTCGCGTAGCGAAAGCCCGCCGTCCCCGTTGCGGACGCACTCCCGCCGGTCGCGACGTCGTCGGCCGCGGTCACCGTGCAGGTCCACGTTTGACCGGTATCGACGACACCCTCGGGCACCGTCCCGTCACTTAGGGCGCCGGCGAACGCGGTGCCGTCGACCGACCAGGCGGTGGTGTATTGGACGGCGTCGCCGTCGGGATCGGCCGCGCCCGTCGTCACCACACACGCCAGCGGCGCTCCGGCGACCGGAACCGCCGGCTCCATGGCGACCGACGGCGCGCCCGGCGCGGTGTTGACCACGAGCGCCGAGACCGTGCTGCGGGTCTCGCCCTCGCCGTCGGTGGCGATCACCTCGACGACCACGCTTTGATCGCGTCCGAAGTACGTGTCGCCCCGCAGCCAGTGCCACGGCCCGTCCTGCACGACCGCGCCGTCAACCGTCCAAACGTAGCGCACTTCGAGCGTGTCGTTGTCGGCGTCGACCGGTGTGACGCGCGCGGTCGCCGTGGCGTTCGTCGTCAGCGTCGCGGGTGTGATCGAGAACAGCGGGATCTCGGGCGGCGCGTTGACGATGTCGGTCGTCGCGCGTCGCGCCTCGCCGCTCCACGGGTCGATCGCTTGGATCTCTACCGTCCAACGCTCGCCCTTTGTGGTCTCTGACGCTGGGACCGTCAGCTGATCCTTGAGGTCGACCCGCTCGGTGCTGCCCTGCCACCAGCGCACGGAGAACACGGGGTCTTGGAGGAACCCGTCCGTTTCGATGATGCGTGCCACCAGGTCGTCGCGCGTGTCGGGGGACTCCGGCGAGAGGACGGGGGTCAGCGACGGCGCGGCGGCCAGCTCGATCTTCGCGCGCGCGCCTCGGCCACCGTTCTTCGGCTCGGCGAGGACCGACCAGCTCTGGCCGTAGTCGAGGTAGCGCCGCTCGACGATCGGCCCCGTCAGCTCAGGTTCGAGCACGCCGTCGACAAACCAAGCGAACGACACGTCCTCGGGATCCGCTCCGACCACGGTAGCGATCAGCCGAGCTTCGGGCGACCATTCGACGTCGATCTCGACGTCGATCGCCGTGGCGCAGGCCGACATCACGATCACGGGAACGAAGGACCAAGCAGCTCGCACGTTACACCTCGAACGGTACATCGGACGCCGAATGCCATTCTGAAGACCAGTGTACGGAAATCCTCGCGCCCGGCTACAGCAGGACGCCGTCTTGGGGTTGCCATGGTGCTGGCGAAGGCTCACCGAGCGCGGTGAGGGCGTCGATCTCGATGCGCCGCGCCAAGGCGGCCAACGGCAAGTCGTTCGGGTCCGTCTCGAACGGGTCTTCGAGCTGGTTGCCGACCTCGTCGAGCCCGCGGAGGCAGAACGCGACGAACAGCACGACGAGCGGCGTGAGCTCACCGGTCGTGGTGAGCAGCCCAAACGGGAGCAACAGCACGTAAAGCAACTCGATCCTGTGCGTCATCGCCGTGTAGATCAGGGGCACGGGGGTGTGCTTGATGCGCTCGCATCCGCCCAGGATGTCGGCGAGGTGGGTCAGCGACGTATCGAAGGCGCGTACGAACGCAGGGTCGACCCAGCCGCGGACGACCGCGTCGCGGAGCCGCTTGCCCATGTGCTGCAGCACGTCGGCGGGCAGGTTGTCGCCCCGGAACGTCGCGAAGGTCTCCTCCGAGAAGAAGGGCGCCGCCACGTCGTTGCGGGTCTCGGTCCGTAGATGTGCCTTGAGCGCCCACGCGAACCCAGCGACCTCACGCACGGCCGCGTGCTGGAACGCCACCGCGTCCTCGCGGCCGTCATCGCGCAGCAACGTCAGCCATTGGCGGGTCAGCGTACGGCTGGTGTTGATCAACGCGCCCCACAGCTTGCGCGCCTCCCACCACCGGTCGTAGCAGGCCGCGTTTCGAAAACCGAGGAAGATCGAGATCGCGACGCCGCTCAGCTGAAACGGCACCGGCGTGAGGTTCCAGGCGTCGAGCGTCAACGGCGCCCGAAGACGCACGACGGCCTCGGCGAACAGCGTGTAGAAGAGGAGCGTGGGTGCGATCGCGGCGAGCCCTGTCCCACGCCGCAACAGGGTCCCCGCGACCGACGGCGCGCCGCGAACGAGCACGGTCAGGCCCGCTGAATGGGGCGGTACTTGATGCGACGCGGCTGGTCGGCGTCGATCCCGAGCCGCTTCTTGCGGTCGGCCTCGTAGGCCTCATAGTTGCCCTCGAACCAAGTGACCTGGCTGTCGCCCTCGAACGCGAGGATGTGCGTCGCGAGGCGGTCGAGGAACCAGCGGTCGTGGCTGATGATGACGGCGCAACCAGCGAAGTCCTCCAGCGCCTCCTCGAGCGCGCGCAGCGTGTCAACGTCGAGGTCGTTGCTGGGCTCGTCGAGGAGGAGCAGGTTGCCGCCGGTCTGCAGCAGCTTGGCGAGGTGGACCCGGTTGCGCTCACCGCCGGATAGGGTGCCGACCGCTTGCTGTTGGCCTGCGCCGCGGAATCCGAAGGTGGAGCAGTACGCGCGGCTGTTCAACTCGCGGTGGCCGATCTTGAGCAGGTCGTTGCCGCCGCTGATGTTCTCCCACACGCTCTTGTCGTTCTTGAGGTCGTCCCGGGACTGGTCGACGTAGGCGAGCTTGACCGTGTCGCCCAGCGTGACCGCGCCGCCGTCGGGCGTCTCTTGGCCGACGATCATCTTGAACAGGGTGGTCTTGCCCGCGCCGTTGGGTCCGATGATGCCGACGATGCCGCCGCGCGGGAGGTCGAAGGTGAGGTTTTCAAAGAGTTGTCGGTCTTCGAACCCCTTGCTGACACCCTCGAAGCGAACCACCACTTCGCCGAGGCGTGGGGCGGGCGGCAGCACGATCTCGTTCTTCTTGCGCTCCGATCCCGTCTGGGAGTCGACGAGGAGCTGCTCGTACTGCTTGAGGCGCGCCTTGGTGCGGTCGCGTCGCTTGCCCTGCCCGAGCTTGACCCACTCGAGCTCGCGTGCGAGCGCGTCCTGACGCTCGGCGTTGCGCTTCTCTTGTTCGAGCTGCTTGCGCTTCTGCTCCAGCCACTCGGAGTAGTTGCCTTCGAAAGGCAGACCCTTCCCGGCTTCGAGCTCGAGGATCCAGCGCGTGACGTTGTCGAGGAAGTAGCGGTCGTGGGTCACCACGATCACCGTCCCGTGGTACTCGCGCAGCGCGCGCTCCAACCAAGCCACGCTCTCGGCGTCGAGGTGGTTCGTCGGCTCGTCGAGCAGGAGCAGGTCTGGCTTCTCCAGCAGCAGACGGCACAGCGCAACCCGGCGCTTCTCACCGCCCGAGAGCTTGCTCACGTCGGCGTCGCCGTCGGGGACTCGCAACGCATCCATCGCGATGTCGATCGTCCGGTCGATGTTCCAAGCGTCCACCGCCTCGATCTGCTCTTGCAGGTTGGCTTGTTCCTCCAGCAACTTGTCGAAGTCGGCGTCCTCGTCGCCCATCGCCATGCTGACGGCCTCGAAACGAGCGAGCAGGTCGCGCTGGACCTTGAGGCCCAACTCGATGTTGCCGCGCACATCGAGGGTGGCGTCGAGCTGCGGCTCCTGCGGCAAGTAGCCGACGGTCTTGGACGGGTCGTGCCAGAGCTTGCCGTCGAAGTCCTGGTCGATGCCCGCCATGATCTTGAGCAGCGTCGACTTGCCTGCACCGTTGGGGCCGACCACGCCGATCTTGGCGCCCGGGTAGAACGACAGCCAGATCCCTTTGAGGATCTCCTTGCCGTTCCCAAGGGTCTTGCTGACCCCTTGCATCTGCATGATGAACTGCTGCGACATGCCTTCTCTCCGCGCGAGCGCCGGGGGTAGCCTGCGGTGGCGCGCGGGTCCACCGGCGCGACGGCGCTACTGGACGTAGCCGATGGCTTGCAGGGTCTGCATCATCGCGGGGTCGGCGCCCTTCGAGCGCAATACCGCCTTGGTGGCCTCGAGTTCGGCCTTGCGCTGGGTCAGATCGGCCTGGATGGGGTCGTCGGGGGCGACGGCGGCCGGGGCGCCTTCGAGCGGGTCGACGACGGGGTTGAACCGCACGGCGCCTTGGTCCGTCCACAACACCTTGTCGGTGGGGCTGGTCCAGATGCCGATCCCGTCGGCGCGCGCGCGGTCGTCGAAGTCGGTGAAGGCCACGGAAGCGGACGCGGCCGTCGGCAGCGGGTCGGGGAGCCGGCCGTCGCGCATCAGGTGGAAGATCGCCGTGTTCGGAAGTGGGTCGGGGAAGGTGGGCTGCGTGGCGAGGCCGCTGTCGTAGAACAGCGTGAACACGCGCGCGACGGCATCCCAAGGCGGACCGTCGTGCCCGACGAGCCGATGCTCGCCGAGGTGTTCCCCGTGGTCGCTCGTGATGGCGAGCCGAAAACCGTCCCGCAGCCAGCCGTCCTCCTCCAACGTCTCCCACACGCGCGCCGCGGTGCGGTCGGCTTGGGAGACGCCGTAGTCGTAGCCGTTGCGGACGTTGCGCAAGAACGCTTCGGTTCGCTCAGGGGTCAGCTCGCCGCGCGCGAACGCCCGCGCCGGGTGTTCGGGATCGACCACCTTCGCCGAGATGCGCATCGTGGGTTGCGGAGCCACCCAGTCGAGGCCTTTGGGGACCTCGGGGTAGGGCTCGTGGGCGTCGAACAGGTTGACGACGAGGAACAGCTTGCCATCCCGCGGCAGGCCCCGCAGCGCCTCGCGCACCTCGGCGACCAAACCTGTGCCTCGGAACTCTCCCGACACGCCCCGCGCGACGTTCGCGACCCGAAAGCCCTGCCAGATGCCGGACTCTCGGCTTAGCGTCGGGTTGGCCGAGACGAGCACCGTCGCGTAGCCGGCCGCGCCGTAGATCTCGGCGAGTGTCTCGAACCCTGCGTCGAGCGGGGTTCCCTTGTTGAGCAGGTGGTGTTCTGTGGGACTCGAACCTGTGAAGTACGACGCGTGGCTCGGCAGGGTCCACGTCCCCGGCGCGACGGCGCGACAGCTCCAGCTCGCCCCGCGGGCCGCGACCTTTTCGAGGAAGGTGGAGGTGGGACGCTCGTAGCCACACAGCCGCAGGTGGTCGGCACGGACGGTGTCGAGGACGAACAGCACGACCGTGCGCGGCGCCGCGTCGGGCGCCTGCGTCGCTTGCGCGACCTCCTCTTTAGGCGCGCGTCGCACGCTCGCCGCGTCGGTGGACTTCTTGGAGGCATCACGCCCGCCGCACGCCATCGAAAACGTCACGGCGAGGGCGAAGGCGGCGGGAAGCGAGAGCCGTGTCGTCATGGCGACCTCAGCGCCGGGCTGTAACCCTCTGCGACGGTCGTCGGGGTGTGCACCGCGCGCCAGATGCGCACGAGCGCGCGTCGCCGTCCGCTGGGGGTGTCGGGCTCGGCGCCGGCCTCGCGAACGACCAAGCGGGCGCCGACAGCGGGCACCGAGGCGATCAGCAGGTGTCGCGCGCCGACGTCGAGGTGCCATCCGTACAGCGGGTCCCGACGAAGGTTGACGCCTGCGTCGGGGTCGGCGCCGAGGTGCCGGGCGACCGTGCGCATGAGCGCGAGGAAGGAGGTCCAGGCGTGGAGATCGAGGCTCCCGTCGTCGCGCAGGGGGAGCGCGGCGGCTTGGTCGTCGGGATGCAGGTCGTGGAGGTGTGGCAACATGCGGGCCTCCTACCGGCTCGACCGCGCGGGTGGCGGACAGATCGTGGTAGTGTCGGGGCATGTGCGGACGCGTGTTCCTCAGCACCGACGGCGACGCCATTGCGGCGGTTCTTGGCCTGTTGCACGACGGCAAGGCCACGGGGCTTCCGCACGCCGACCTCCCGCCGACGGTCACGTTGCCGGTGGTGGCGGTCGGACGACAGGGGCCCGTGGTGACGGGGATGCGGTGGGGCCTAGTGCCTCATGGGTGGCGGGAGACCAAGCCGCCTGCCCACACCTTCAACGCGCGCCGGGAGACGCTCGCCGAGGTGCCGAGTTTTCGTGGTCTGCTCGCTGGCCGCCGGGCCGTGGTGCCCGTCAGCGGGTTCTACGAATGGAAGGCAGCACCCGGCGCGAAGCCATCGGCTCGCAAGGTCCGGTACGTGATCCGACCGCGAGACGGCGGCTACTTGTGGCTCGCGTCGCTGTGGGATGCCCACCGCGACAGCGACGGCGTGATGCGTCCGTCGGTGACGGTGATCACCCAGCCGAGCGACGGCCCGCTGGCTGACCTGCACGCTCGGATGCCGTGGTGTCTGTCCCGCGAGGAGATCGCGGGCTGGATCGACCCGGGCACGCCGTGGTCGGCGGCTGCGCGCATGGGGGCGGCCCGTGTGCCGCTCGTCGTCGCTGCGGCGACGGAGGCGACATGTTGATCGCGCTCTGGCTCGCCGGCTGCCTGGGGACGACGTCCATCGCGACGAGGAACGCACCGCCTGAGGCGGTGTGGCTCTCGCCCGATCCCGGGGACGCGCTTGCGGAGGGGCACCGGGTCGAGCTGCGCGTCGCGGTGTCGGATGCCGACGGTGACGCCGACGCCGCCGTGCCCTCGTGGTTCGTCAACGACGCGCCGGTCTGCGTCGCTGCTGAGGTCGTCGACGGCGAAACGGCGTGCGACGCGGTCGTCCCTTCGGGGGTGGCGGACGTTCGGGTCGAGGTCCGCGACGAGGGGGGCGCTGCAGCGGTGCTTCGGCAGCGGTTCAGCGTGGTCCCAAACGCGCCCCCGACGATCGCCTGGCGGCTACCGGGTCCGGATCAGGCCTCGTGGGGCGACGTCCCTGTCGCGCTCGAGGTCGCCGTGGACGACGTCGAGGACGGTGCTGCGGGCCTCGTCGTCGCTTGGACGAGTGATCGACTGGGGCCGTTGGGGGCGGCCGAGGCACGCGCAGAGGACGGCGTCGCGCGCCTATCGGTGCCGTTGGACGAAGGCTGGCACGACATCACCGCGGTGGTGACCGACAGCGTGGGCGGCGCGAGCGCGGTGTCCTCCACGGTCCGGGTGCGGGCGCCGAACGCGTCGCCGACGTGCGGCTGGACCGGCCCCGCCGAGGGCGATGCGTGGGAGGTCGGAGCACCGAAGCGCCTCGACGCGTACGCCGACGACGCCGAGGATCAGGGGCCCGACCTGTGGGGCCGGTGGACGAGCGACCGCGACGGCGTGTTGGCCGAGGGTGCGCTCGACGCCGCCGGGACGTTGACCGGGGTCGTCGTGCCGGTCACGCCGGGCGTGCATGTCGTGACGTGGCAGGTCGAGGACGCCGACGGCGCCGTGTGCCTCGCACGACGCATCTTCGAGGTCGGCACGCCGCCGTCGTTGGGGGCGCTCGTCCCGGGGGAGGGAGCGGTCGTGCTCGCGGGCGCGTCGGCGCCGGCATCCGTCGTGGTGTCCGACGCCGAGGTCGACGCGGGCGCCCTTGTCGTGCGTTGGACGTCCAATCGCGATGGGCTGCTTGGCACCGCGACGCCGGGCACCGACGGGGTCGCAGCGGTCATCCTCCCGGGACTTTCGCCGGGCTGGCACGTGCTGACCGCGACGGTCACCGATCCGACAGGGCTGGCGTCCCAGCGCGCGGTGCAGGTCTTTGCGAACCAGCCGCCATCGGCCCCGCGTTTCGACGAGCCTCCGTCGCAGCAGGTGACGACCGAGGTCTCGCTGTCGCCCCGCGTCGGCGACGTCGGCGTCGACCCTGAGGGCGCGCCGGTGACCCTGCTCTGGTCCTGGTCCTTGGACGGCATCGAGGTTGCGACCGACATCTCCTACGTCGAGGCGTCGTTGACCGAGAGCGGGCAGCGGTGGTTGGTGCGCATCATCGCGACGGATGGGTTCCATCAGAGCGCGCCGGTGTCGATGATCATCGACGTCATCAACCATGTGCCGAGCCTCGACGACGTCAACGCGGACCCCCTTCTGGTACGCGTCGGGGATGCGGTCGTGTGCAGCGCGGCGCTCCGTGACCTCGACCTCGACGGGTGGGTCGAGTTCGACTGGTACGTCGGGGACACGTGGGTTGCCGAGGGGCCGTTCTACCTCGTGGGGTCGTCGGGCGAGGCGCACGGGGCGCCCTTGCGCTGTGAGGCGAAGGCGGTCGATGACGCCGGACCGACGCCGCCGTTGGTGGCTGGGGTCGAGGTCGTCAATTCCGCACCTCGCGTGCTCGGCGTCACGCTCAGCGCGGGCGCGCCGCGCGCGGGTGACACGCTCCACTGTGCGTTCCTCGGCGTCGATGATGCGGACGGAGACGTCGTCGACGTCACGCTGCGTTGGACCGACAACGGCGCCACGTCGGGCTAGGGCCCGACGTTCGACGGGAACTTCCGCGCGGGGG